>JACDQI010000176.1 GCA_015657675.1 Devosia sp. | reverse complement strand
CGCCCGGGCGACCGATTCAGACACCGCGCCCCAGCGCCTCGATCAACTCTTCGTCGACCCCGATCATCTCGATCTTGGCGCGGTTGTGATAGGTGACATAGCCGCCAAACACCGCGTCCGATGAACCTGGCACATCGGTCAGCGCCCCGGCGATCAGTCCGCCGGTGCAGCTTTCGGCGGTGACGATCATCTGGCCCCGCGCCACCAGCGTGTGGTTGACCTTGGCAGCCTTGTCGCGAATGCGGGTGTCGAACATCAGTCCTCCCGGGGCAGTTCGATCATGGCGGTCGCCATGGCCATCAGTCCTTCTTCCCGTCCGGCAAAACCCATTTTCTCGCTGGTGGTTGCCTTGACGGCGACCCGCGACGCAGAAATCCCGCACACTGCGGCAATCGTCTCGCGCATCGCCGCCACATGCGGCCCGATACGCGGCGCTTCGCAGACGATGTTGAGGTCGACATTGACGATCCGCCCACCCTTGGCGGCGACCAGCTTGGCGGCGTGTTCGAGGAAGATCGACGACGCCGCACCCCGCCACTGCGGGTCGCTTGGCGGGAAATGCGTGCCGATATCGCCTTCGCCAATCGAGCCGTAGAGCGCGTCGGTCAGCGCATGCAGCGCCGCGTCTGCGTCCGAATGCCCCTTAAGTTTTCTATTGTGCGGGATCTTCACGCCACCCAGCCAGACCGCATCGCCCGGCTCGAACTGGTGGAAATCAATGCCCATGCCCTGGCGGAATTCCATTTGGCCGGTGCCTCCCAGCATACGCTCGGCCCGCTCGAAATCGGCGGGGATGGTGAGCTTGATATTGTGCGCGCTGCCCTTGGTGAGTGCCACTGTCAGGCCCGCCCACTCGGCAATCGCCGCATCGTCGGTGAAGGGCCGCGGCAGCCGCGCCGCCCGCATATGCGCCGACAGGATCTGCGGAAACCGAAAACCCTGCGGCGTCTGCGCTGCAAACAGCGTCTGCCGGTCCTCGGTCGTGTTCACCACCTTGCCATCGGTTGAGCGCTTGATCGTGTCGGTCACCGGCATCACCGGCAGCGCCGCATCATGCTCCGCCAGCGCCGCGATGACGCCGTCGATAATCTCAGAATCCACGAACGGCCGCGCCGCGTCCTGAATCAGCACCAGGTCCGGCTTGAGCGGCGCTAGCGCCTGCAGGCCGGCCAGCACCGAGGCCTGCCGCTCCGCCCCGCCATGCACCGGCGCGAGCAGCCGCATATCGCCGAGGTCGGGCAGGGCGCCATAGCGCTCGCCATGGTCGGGATGGATCACTGTCACCACGTGGTCGATGCTGTCACACGCCAGCAATGCACTCAGCGTACGCGTCAACACCGGCGTACCGGCCACGGAACGATATTGCTTCGGCGTCGTCTCTCCGTTAGCGCTGGCGCGCTCGCCACGACCTGCGGCAACGACAATGGCCGCGATGCTCTTGCGTCTGGTCACGTGGATCCTACCGATTGGGGGCCTCCACATCGTCTAGCGGCCACGCTTGCTGGCGGCAAGAGGTCGCGCCAAGGCCGATTTGCTCAGCTCAGAGGCACCGAGGCTGTTGCACTGCCTTGATTTTTGACTATTGTTCGGGCAATTCCTCCAATTGAACAAATCTGGGGCATTTTTTGACTGAGCTTGCCTGCGGCTTGAGCATCGGCGGTCACGCCCTGCCCAACCGAGCCTTCCTCGCCCCCATGGCTGGTATCACCGACGCCCCGATGCGCCGGCTTGCCGAGCGCTTCGGCGCCGGCCTGGTCGTGTCCGAAATGATCGCCAGCAATGCCCTGGCCACCGGCCACCACGACATGGTCCGCAAGCTCGGCAAGTCCGGTAGCCTGCCGCATATGGTGCAACTGGCCGGTTGCGAAGCCGAATGGCTGGTGCGTGGCGCCGAGATCGCCGCCGCCGCTGGTGCCGACATCATCGACATCAATATGGGCTGCCCGGCCAAGCGCGTCACCAATGGCTATGCCGGTTCCGCCCTGATGCGCGTGCCCGACGAGGCACTCCGCCTTATCGAGGCCGTGGTGAACGCCACGCCGCTGCCGGTGACGGTCAAGATGCGGCTTGGTTGGGACGAAGACAGCCTCAACGCCCCCGATATCGCCCGGCGCGCCGTCGATGCCGGCGTGAAGATGATCACGGTTCACGGTCGCACCCGCCAGCAGTTCTACAAGGGCACCGCCCGCTGGAACCTCGTTGCCGCGGTCGTTGACGCCATCGACGTGCCAGTCGTGGTCAATGGCGACATCACCGATCTGGGCGCCGCCCAAACCGCACTCGAGCAATCTGGCGCTGCCGCCGTGATGATTGGCCGTGGCGCCCAGGGCCAACCCTGGCTCGTCGGCCAGATCGGCGCTGCTTTGGATGGTCAAGAAGGTCCGGCAGCGCCGCAGGGCAGGGACCTCGTCGACCTCATCGCCGAGCATTACGAATCCATCCTCGGCGAATACGGCATTCAGGTCGGCGTGCGCGTCGCCAGAAAACATCTCGACTGGTATCTCGAAGCGGCAGGCGGGGCGTCGGACCCGCAGCGCCGCAAGGAACTGCTGGCCAGCGAAGACCCGGCCGACGTGCTGGGCATGATCCCGCAGATCTACGGCGACTGGAGACTTGCCGCATGACCGACAAGGACCTCTCGTTCATGCCGCTCTCGGTGCTGCAGGCATTGCCGCAGCCGATCATCGTGGTCTCCGACGATCGCACCATCACCTTCGTCAACTACGCGGCGGAAGCCTTCTTCGGCGCCTCGCTGAGCGTCCTCAGCCGCCAGAAGCTCGACGATCTGATCGCCTTCGGCTCGCCCATTGTCGGCCTCGTGGCCGCCGTCTCCGAGCGCCGCGCCCCGATGACCGAGTACCGCGTCCGTGTCGACTCCTCGCGCTTCGGGGACGCCTCCAACGAGCGCATCGTCGACGCCTTTGCCAGTCCGATCTCCGAACTCGATGGCCGCGTGGCGCTGCTCTTTCAGGAGCGGACCATGGCCGACAAGATCGACCGCCAGTTGGTGAGCCGCGGCGCCGCCCGCTCGGTCACTGGCCTTGCTTCCATGCTGGCGCACGAGATCAAGAACCCGCTCTCGGGCATTCGCGGCGCCGCGCAGTTGCTCGAACAGTCCGTAACGCCGGAAGAGCTGCCGCTGGCGCGTCTTGTCCGCGAGGAAGTCGATCGCATCGTCGATCTCATCGACAAGGTCGAGGTCTTCGGTGACGACCGGCCGATCGAGCGCGAGCCGATCAACATCCACGTCATTCTCGATCGGGTGAAGCTGCTCGCCAAGAACGGTGTCGCCAAGGGCATCACCTTCTCGGAGGAATACGACCCCTCGCTGCCGCCCGTGTATGGCAACCGCGACCAACTGGTGCAGGTCTTCCTCAACCTGGTCAAAAACGCTGCCGAGGCGCTGGAGCGGACGCAGAAGCCCGAAATCCGCATCTCCACCGCCTTCCGGCCCGGCATCCGCATTTCCGTGCAGGGCGTCAGCCAGCGCATCTCGCTGCCGCTCGAAATCGTTATCGAGGACAATGGCCCGGGCGTGGCGCCCGACCTCCTGCCGATCCTCTTTGACCCGTTTGTCACCACCAAGCCCAACGGCTCCGGCCTCGGGTTGGCGCTCGTCGCCAAGATCATTGGCGACCATGGTGGCGTCATCGACAGCGACAGCCGCCCCGGGCGGACCCGCTTCCGCATCCTCTTGCCCGTCGCAAGCGGAGCCTTCGTGCCTGAAACCACCCAGGAGGCCATGGCGCAATGAGCCATACCGTGATGCTGGCCGACGATGATGCTGCGATCCGCATGGTGCTCAACCAGGCGCTGACCCGCGCCGGTTACGAGGTGCGCCCCACCGGCAACCTCTCGACCATGTGGAACTGGGTGAGCCGGGGCGAAGGCGATCTCTTGATCACCGACGTAGCGATGCCGGACGGCAATGCCTTCGACATCATGCCCAAGATCAAGAAACTGCGCCCCGATCTGCCCATCATCGTGATGAGCGCGCAGAACACCTTCATGACGGCAATCCGCGCCAATGAAGTCGGCGCCTACGAATACCTGCCCAAGCCGTTCGACATCACCGAAGTGCTCTCGGTCGTCGCCCGCGCCCTCGCCGACGCCAAAAAGCCCACCACCGGCGAAAAGAAGGCCGCCGAAGAGCCGGGCGAGACCATGCCGCTGGTCGGCCGCTCCACCGCCATGCAGGACATCTACCGTGCCCTGGCGCGGCTGATGCAGACCGACCTGACGGTGATGATCACCGGCGAGAGCGGCACCGGCAAGGAACTGGTCGCCAAGGCCCTCCACAACTTCGGCAAGCGCCGCAACGGCCCATTCGTTGCCATCAACATGGCTGCCATCCCGCGCGACCTGATCGAAGCCGAACTGTTCGGCCACGAGAAAGGCGCCTTCACCGGCGCCACGGCGCGTTCCTCCGGCCGCTTCGAGCAGGCCGAGGGTGGCACGCTCTTTCTCGACGAAATCGGCGACATGCCGATGGACGCCCAGACCCGTCTCCTCCGCGTGCTGCAGGAGGGCGAATACACCATGGTCGGTGGTCGGACCCCGATCAAATCCAACGTCCGCATCGTGGCCGCCACCCACCGCGACCTCAGCCAGATGATTCGGCAGGGTCTCTTCCGCGAGGATCTCTATTACCGCCTCAATGTCGTGCCGATCCGCCTGCCGCCGCTGCGCGAGCGCGTCGACGACATCGGCGACCTGG
>JACDQI010000175.1 GCA_015657675.1 Devosia sp. | reverse complement strand
CCATGGTTCGATGTTGGCGGGTTGGGCTTGGTCATTCCCTATCACCACGATGAGGCGGCGCCGCCGGATCCGGACGCCTATGCGGCGATCGTGCGCAAGCATATCGGCCCACTGGGGCTGACGCTGGTGCTCGAACCGGGACGTTTGATCGTCGGCAATGCCGGCATTCTCGTCACCCGCGTCGAGTACGTGAAGGAGGGCGAGAAGACCTTCGTGATCGTCGATGCGGCGATGAACGACCTGATCCGCCCGACGCTCTATGAGGCACATCACGACGTGCAGCCGGTGGTGCATTCCAACCGCCCGCGCATCAAGGCCGACATTGTCGGCCCGGTCTGCGAGACCGGCGATTATCTCGCCAAGGACCGCAAGATCGAGGGCGTGGAAGAGGGCGACCTCCTCGCCATCATGTCGGCGGGTGCCTATGGGGCCGTGATGGCTTCGACCTATAATTCCCGGCCGCTGATCCCGGAAGTGCTGGTCGATGGCGACAAGTGGCACGTCATCCGCCCGCGCAAGTCCATCGCCGAACTGATCGCGCTCGACAGCGTGCCGGACTGGGTGTGACGGTGCTCTAGACTATCTGGTCGGACGGCGCGCGCCCTCCTTCAGGTGGTCACCCTCCCACGTGAACGGGGGAGGACGAGGACCAGCGGAGAGACTATCGTCGTGCTTGCGGAGGCGGGCGGCTTCCGACATGGTCCGGGCGCCGATCCCTCCTGATTGTCCATGCCCCCCGTCCTTACCCCGCACTCCCGCAATATCGCGTTGGCCGTCGCCGCGGCGCTGTTCGCCCAGTTCCTGGACGGGGTGATCATCGTCACGGCCCTCCCGCAGATGGCGCGCGACTTCGGCGTCGGGACGCTCGAGATGAGCATCGGGGTGACCATCTACATGCTGGCGGTGACCATCTGCATCCCCGCTGCCGCCTGGTTGGCCGACCGGTTCGGGGCGCGCCGGGTGTTTCTCACCTCGGTCGCCGCGTTCACCGTTGCTTCGGTGCTCTGCGCGCTGGCGCAGGACCTGCCGCAGTTCGTGGTGGCGCGTGCACTGCAGGGGATCGGCGGGGCGGTGCTGTTTCCAGTGGGGCGGATCATCGTGCTGCGCAGCGCGCAGAAATCGGAGATCGTCTCGGCCATTGGGCTCACCATCTGGCCGGCACTGTTTGCGCCGGTGCTGGGCCCGGCGCTCGGCGGATTTCTGACCGAATATGCCTCCTGGCACTGGAATTTCTGGATCAACATCCCGCTCGGGATCATCAACTTCCTGCTCATCTGGCGCATCGTGCCGCGCGACGGGGAACTGAAGCAGCGGCCGTTCGACATGGTCGGCTTTCTGCTGACGGCGACGGCGCTCGCCTGTCTCGTCTATGGCTTCGAGTCGCTGGTGCAGGGGACATTGCCGCTGACGAGCGCGAGCGTGCTCGCGGTGGTGGCGCTGGCGGCAGGCGTCCTGACGTTCCTCTGGCTGCGGCGGGCGGCGCATCCGCTCATTGATCTCTCCACCTTCCGGATCCCGACCTTTGCGGCGACCGACGCGAAGGCCGGCGTCATCATCCGGATCGGCGTCAATGCGGCGCCGTTCCTGTTACCCCTGATGTTCCAGGTGGCATTCGGGCTCGATGCCTTCTCGGCCGGTGGGCTGGTGGTGGTGTATTTCCTCGGCAATCTCGTCATCAAGGCAGTGACGACGCCAACATTGCGTCGCTTCGGCTTCCGCTCGGTGCTGGTGGTCAATGGCTGCCTTGCGGGTCTTGCCACCGCTGCCTGTGGTCTGCTGACGCCCGACACGTTCTATCCGCTGCTGGTCGCCATTCTTTTCCTTGCGGGCGCCACCCGCTCGATGCAGTTCACGGCGCTGGCTACGCTCGCCTTTGCCGATGTGGATGCGGAGCGGCGGAGTTCGGCGACGACAATTTCATCGATGAGCCAGCAGCTCTCGATGGTGTTCGGCGTCGCCATCGCGGCGGGCTGTCTCAATCTCTTCCAGCTCTGGCGTGGCGGCCCGGTTTTGGCCCTGGCCGATTTCCAGGCGAGCTTTTTCCTGGTCGGCGCAGTGGTGGTACTGGGCTCGCTGACTTTCCTGCGGCTCAGGCCTGAGGCCGGGGCGGAAGTGTCCGGCCACAGGCGGTTCGCATAGAAAAACAAAAGGGCCGGTCCAGTGGACCGGCCCTGATCTGCTGCTGCAGGTCTTGTCGCCTTAGGCGGCGGCTTCCTCGGCGTCGTCGGCGCCATCGGCTGCATCGGCAGCGTCGGACTTGGGGCCGCGTCGCGGGCTCTTCTGCAGGTTCTTTTCGATCAGCTGGATCGCTTCGGTCAGCGTCAGGCGATTGACGGCACCGATCTCGCGGCTCATCCGGTCCATGGCCTGCTCGAACAGCTGGCGCTCGGAGTAGGACTGTTCCGGCTGGTCATCGGAGCGGTAGAGGTCGCGCACGACTTCCGAGATCGAGATCAGGTCGCCCGAATTGATCTTGGCTTCATATTCCTGAGCGCGACGGCTCCACATAGTGCGCTTGACGCGGGCGCGACCGGTGACGGTCTCGAGGGCCTTGGTGACCATGTCTTCTTCGGCCAGCTTGCGCATGCCGACGGATTTGATCTTGGCGACGGGAACGCGGAGCGTGAGCTTATCCTGTTCGAAGGAAATCACGAAGAGTTCGAGGATCATCCCCGCCACTTCCTGTTCCTCGATGGAGACGATCTGACCAACGCCATGCGCCGGATAGACGATGAACTCACCGGTCTTGAAGCCAAGACGCTGCGTGGTCTTCTTGGTAACCATTCTCTAACTCCTATCAACGCCGCCGATGGACAGGTTCTGGCGAAGACCGTCCATTCTTACTTGCTTAATGCGCAGTACAATCCATCGCACCCGCTCGGCCCGCCCGACCTGCCGGATGCGCAAAACCTCAGTTCTGTCAAAAAAAAGGGTGCCGGGAGGCACGTGCTGGATGATGGGTGTTCTGCATTGGTCAGAAGACCATAGCACAATTTTTCAGCAAAATCAAAAACTGCGAATCACAAGCTTAACCGGACCGGAGTCGCCCAGTCTGCAAGCCTTCTGCGCGCAAAATTCAGTCAGGCGATCAGTCGCCCTGGCCAGGCTCGGGTGAGAAATATTTCTCGAACTTGCCGGTCTCGCCATCGAATTGCTTGGCATCAGCCGGGGCGTCGCGCTTTTCGGTGATGTTGGGCCAGGCTGAGGCGTACTTGGTATTGATCTCGAGCCACTTGTCGAGACCGCCTTCGGTGTCGGGCTTGATCGCCTCGGCGGGACATTCCGGTTCGCAGACGCCGCAATCGATGCACTCGTCGGGAT
>JACDQI010000174.1 GCA_015657675.1 Devosia sp. | reverse complement strand
TCGTCGGAGCCTGCACGGTTCTGGTCAATGGCCGCCGCATCAACGCCTGCCTCAGCCTTGCCGTGATGCACGAGGGGGATGAGATTGCCACCATCGAGGGTCTGGGTTCGCCCGATGCGCTGCACCCGATGCAGCAGGCGTTCATCGATCATGATGGTTTTCAGTGCGGCTATTGCACGCCGGGGCAGATCCTCTCCTCGCTCGCGGTGATCGAAGAGATCAAGGCAGGGCTCCCCAGCCACGTTACCGCAGATCTCAACGCCCCGCCGCCACTCAGCGATACGGAAATCCGCGAGCGCATGAGCGGCAATCTCTGTCGCTGCGCGGCGTATCCGAACATCATTGCGGCCATCCGAGACGTTGCGGGGAGTGCGCAGTGAGGGCCTTCACCTACGAGCGCGCGAAGACGCCGGCCGAGGCCGTGGCGGCTGTTGCTGCAACGCCCGGCGCCAAGTTTATCGCCGGTGGCACCAATCTGCTCGACCTGATGAAGCTCGGCATCGAGGCGCCGGTGCATCTGGTCGATATCAATCGCCTCGGTCTCGATACGATCGAGCCGACCGACGAGGGCGGTCTGCGGATCGGGGCGCTGGTGCGCAATACCGATCTGGCGGCGGACACGCGCGTGCGCCGCGACTATGGCGTGCTTGCGCGCGCCCTGCTGGCCGGGGCTTCGGGGCAACTGCGCAACAAGGCTACGACGGCGGGTAACCTGCTGCAACGCACCCGCTGCCCGTATTTCTACAATACCGACATGCCCTGCAACAAACGCGCGCCCGGCTCGGGGTGCGCAGCGATCGGCGGGATGAGCCACAACCTTGCCGTCATGGGCGTCAGCGATGCCTGCATTGCCACCCATCCCTCGGATATGGCGGTGGCGCTGCGGGCACTCGACGCAGTGGTCGAGGTCATCTCCGCCAAGGGCAGCACGCGCATGATCCCGATCGCCGATTTCCACCGCCTACCCGGTGACACCCCACATCTCGAGACCAATCTGGCAGCGGACGAGATGATCACCGCCGTGATCCTGCCAAAGCCGGTTGGCGGCACCCATATCTACCGCAAGGTCCGCGAGCGGGCGTCGTACGCTTTTGCCAATCTCTCGGTGGCGATGATCGTGAAGGAGGGGCAGGCGGCTCGCCTGGCGCTGGGCGGCCTGGCGCACAAGCCTTGGCGCGTCGAGGCGGCGGAGGGTGCGCCGGCCGAGGGGATGGCCGACATTGTCCTGGCTGGTGCGCGACCGACTGCCGACAACGCCTATAAGCTCGATCTCACCCGCCGCACGATTGCGGCCTGTTTCGGGGATGCGTCATGATCGGCGAGGGTCTTTCGCGCACTGACGGGCCGCTCAAGGTCACCGGCCGCGCCCTCTATTCCGCCGAGCGGCGCGAGATGGGCGAACCGCTGCATGGCTTTATTCTGGGCGCTGCAATCGGCCAGGGCCGTGTCGCGTCGATCGATACCAACCGTGCCGAGGCGATGGCCGGCGTACGACTGGTCTGGACGCATCGCAACGCCCCGCCACAGGCGGCGATAATCCCGAAGTCCGACATTCTGGATGTACAGCCGCAGCTGACCACTGACACCATTGCGCACTATGGCGCGCCGGTCGCATTCGTCGTTGCCGACACGTTCGAGCAGGCGCGCGCCGCTGCCGCGGCGATCGATGTGCGCTACGATGCTGCGCCGGGCGCCTTTGTGCTCGATGAGGCCTCGGCCGCTCCCGAATGGCACGACGAGTCGCGCGTTGGCGATCTCGATGCCGCCATGGTCAGCAGCGACGCCACCGTCGATGCTGTCTACGCGACGCCCTATCACTTCTCGCAACCGATGGAATTGCATGCCTGCATCGCCGACTGGCGCAACGGGCACCTGACGCTCCACGTCGCGTCGCAGATGGTCGCGCAACTCGCCGACGCGGTCGCCGACACCATCCTCATTGGGCGTGACTGCGTCACGGTCGACAGCAGTTTTGTCGGTGGCGGCTTCGGCGCCAAGATTGCGCTGCATGCCGAGGCCATCCTGAGCGCCCTTGCAACGCGCCAGCTGAACCGGCCCGTGCAGCTCGTCCTTACCCGCCGACAGGGCTTTACCGTCGTCGGCCACCGCCCGGCCTCGATCAGCCGCGTCCGGCTCGCGGCAACACGCGAGGGCCGGCTGACCGGCATCGGCCACGACGCCAATATCCAGGTCTCGCCCGAGGGCAACTGGAAGGAGGGCGTCGCCACGGTGGCACGCGCTCTCTATGCCGCGCCGCACCGCCTGACCCGCACCCGGCATTCGACACTCGATACCGGCGTCTGCGAACCGGTGCGTGGTCCTGGCGAAGTGCCGGGGCTGATGGTCTTCGAATCCGCCATGGACGAGCTGGCGGAAAAGCTCGGTATCGATCCGCTGGAACTCCGGATCCGCAATGACACCGCGATTGATCCGGAGAAGAACCGGCCACTGAGCGGTCGGCGGCTTGTCGAGTGCCTGCGCGAAGGCGCGGCGCGTTTCGGTTGGGAGCAGCGGCCGACAACGCCCGCCAGCCGCCGCGACGGCCGCTGGCTGATCGGCTATGGCGTCGGCTCGTCCATCCGTGGTCACTACCAGACTACCGCCGAAGCGCGCGTTCGGCTCGAGCCGGACGGGCAGGTGATCGTCCAGACCGACATGACCGATATCGGCACCGGCACCTACACCATTGCCGCCCAGGTGGCCGC
>JACDQI010000173.1 GCA_015657675.1 Devosia sp. | reverse complement strand
TGTTGCCGCCGATCATCAGCACCACGCCAAACTCGCCGATGGTATGGGCAAATGACAGCACCGCGCCGGTGAGATAGCCGGCACGTGCCAAAGGCACTTCCACCCGCCAGAACGTTTGCCAGCCGCGCGAGCCCAGCGTCGCTGCCGCCTCCAGCGGATCCTCGCCGACGCTCTCGAAACCATTTCGCAAGGGCTGCACCATGAAGGGCAGCGAAAAGATCACCGAACCGATGACGAGGCCGGGAAAGGAAAATGCCAAGGTGCGGGCGCCCCACAGTCCCGCGATCGCCCCGCCAGGCCCGCTGGGCCCCAGCGCGATCAGCAGGTAAAAGCCCAGCACCGTCGGCGGCAGCACCAGTGGCAGGGCGACGATGGCGGCCACCGCTTCCTTCCAGCGGGCCGGCGAGCGCGCCAGCCACCAGGCAATGGGCGTCGCGACGACGAGGAGAATTGCCGTCACCGTCACGGCGAGCGTCAGCGTCAGCCAGACAGCCTGCCAGATCTCGCCGGGGTTCAGCATGCGTGCCTAATGGGTGTCGTAGCCATAACTTGCGATGATGGCCTTCCCCTCTTCACTCTGCAAGAACGCAAGGAACGCCGCAGCGGCTGGATCGGCTTCGCCGGTCTTGAGCAATACCGCGTCCTGCCGGATCGGCGCATAGAGGTCTTCGGGAACCCGCCAGACCTGCGCCGCCGGCTTGTCGATCACCTGGCTGAGGGCAACAAAACGAGCTCGGCATTGGCGCTTTCGACGAACTGCAGGGTCTGGGTAATGTTCTCGCCAGTGACCAGCTTGGGTGACAGCGCCGCGATGAGGCCCAGCTTGTCGATAGTCTCCATCGCTGCGGCCCCGTAGGGAGCGGTGCTGGGATCGGCGATGGCAATCTTTTGAAAACTGCTGGCCGTGAGCACAGCCGTGCCATCAGTCACATCGAGCGAAGGCGAATAGAGCACGACCTTACCCACCGCATAAGTAAAGACGCTCCCCTCGACCCCGACCCCCTCGCTGACCGCCTGTGAGGGCCGCTTGGCATCTGCTGCAAGAAAAACCTCGAACGGCGCCCCATGGGTAATCTGCGTATAAAGCGCACCGGTCGCACCAAAGCTGAAGCTCACTGTGTCACCGGTCTTTGCGGTGAACGCCGCGCCCAGCGCTTCGGCCGCGTGTGAAATTGGCGGCCACCGCCACGCTGACCTCGCCGGCGGCAGCGGGAAGAGGGGCGAGTGCGACACACAAGGCGAGGCCCAAAGACCCCGACCCGCCCCTTGATGGGGAGGTGGGGCCCGCGAAGCGGATCGGTAGGGTGAAGGAGAGCCCGGATTTCACCGGCGCGCCTAAGCCCCTTTCTTCAGCCCGGCTGCCTCGCGGGCCAAAGTCTCGATGCGCTTCCAGTCGCGGTTCGCAATCGCGTCCTGCGGCATGATCCACGAGCCGCCGACGCAGATCACGTTGGGCAGCGCCAGGTATTCCTTGGCCTTGGCCATGTCGATGCCGCCGGTGGGGCAGAAGGTGATGTCGGAAAGCGGGCTGGCATAGGCCTTGAGCACCTTCACCCCGCCGAGCGCCTCGGCCGGGAAGAATTTGAGGAAGCTGTAGCCATGCTCGCTTGCCGTCATCGCCTCGGTCGGCGTGCCGATGCCGGGCAGCAGCGGGATCTTGTGCTCTTCGGCCGCTTCGAGCAGGCGCGGCGAGGCACCGGGCGACACCATGAACTGGCAGCCGGCATCCACCGAATGGCCCATCTGCAGCGGCGAGCGGACGGTGCCCGAGCCAACGACGGCACCTGCAACCTTGCCCATCTCCTCGATCACCTGCAGCGCGTGCGGCGTACGCAGCGTCACTTCCAGCACCCGCAGGCCGCCGGCGACGAGCGCCTCGGCCAGATCGCGCGCCGTCGCGACATCGTCATGCACGATCACCGGGATCACCGGCGCCAGCGAAAGCGTCGAACGGAGTGCGGCGGCGTCTTGGGGCATGGCGAACCTCGGTGTTGGCGATGTCGCAGAGTTAGATTCTTGGCCCGGACCGATCAAGCAGGAAAGCAGGCCTGCATTGAAATGCCCGATTGTTGTGCCTAAGTCTGCGGACGGCTGGAGGGCCCGATATGGTGCAGCTGATCAATGCCATGACCCCGCTGGAGGAGGCCCGCGCCATCCTCGGGCAGCACTACGACCTGAAATTCACCAAGGCGGTGCAGAAGGTCACCCAGCGCATCTTCGATCGCGTCAAAGACAAGATCCCCGAGATCGAATGGGCCTTCTATGCGCCGCTGATCGTGCAGATCAACCGGCTGAAGAAGGAAAAGGACGCGGTCATCCTCGCCCACAACTATCAGTCGCCCCAGATCTACCACGGCGTGGCCGACATCGTTGGCGACAGCCTGCAGCTGGCGGTCGAAGCCACCAAGGTCAAGCAACAGGTCATCGTGCAGTGCGGCGTGCACTTCATGGCCGAGACCAGCAAGATCCTCAATCCGGACAAGACCGTGCTGATCCCCGACAGCCGCGCCGGCTGCTCGCTCGCCTCCTCCATAACCGCTGCCGACGTGCTCGCCATGCGGGCCCAGTATCCTGGCGTGCCCGTTGTGACCTACGTGAACACCTCGGCTGCGGTGAAGGCGCTGACCGACGTCTGCTGCACGTCCTCGAACGCCGTCGACATCGTCAACGCCGTGGACGGCGATACCGTCATCATGATCCCCGACCAGTTCCTGGCGCAGAACACCGCCAAGAAGACCAAAAAGAAGATCATCACCTGGGCCGGCTCCTGCGAAGTGCACGAGACCTTTACCGCCGAGGACATTTCCGAACTCCGCGCCGCCTATCCGACGGCCAAGATCATTGCCCACCCCGAATGCCCTCCCGAGGTCATCGATGTGGTCGATTTTGCCGGCTCGACGGCAGCGATGATCAACTACGTCAAGACCGAGAAACCGGCCCGCGTGGTGATGGTCACCGAGTGCTCGATGTCCGACAATGTCGCCTCCGAAACCACCGGCGTGGACTTCCTGCGCGGCTGCAACATCTGCCCGCACATGAAGCGCATCAATCTCGAGAACGTCCTCTGGTCGCTCCACACCGGCAACGAGGAGATCATCGTCGATCCCGAGATCATCGAGCCGGCGCGCCGCGCCGTGCAACGCATGATCGACTACTCGCGCAAGGGCGACTGACGGGACCTTTATTGTCCCATTGACCAGACCATCAAGGACGGCTTTTCTGTTCGGGGGCAGCGGACGAGGTCCGCAGGCCAGGAGAGGGAAGCGTCAGATGCACAAGTTCAAGATCAGCCGCGGCAAGAGCGGCCAGTTCACTGCCAAGTTCGTCTACAACTCGGAGACACTGGTGTGGTCCGAGACCTACAAGAGCCGCGCCAGTGCCAAGAATTGCATAGCCTCGACCAAAAAGAACGCGCCTGCGGCCGCCGTCGTCGATCTGGAGAAAGGTGAAAAGGGCAAGGGCTACCGTTTCGAGATCGTCAAATCCAAGGACGGCCAGAGCTTTGTCAGGTTCGTCGCGGCCAACGGCCAGACCATGCTGCGCTCGGAAAGCTACACGTCCAAATCCAGTGCCATGAACTGCATCGAGTCGGTCAAGAAGAACGGCCCGAAAGCACCCATCGAGGCCGAAGCCTAACGCCTGAACACCTGCGAGCGGTGATAGGCGAGATGGTCCGGGTCCGGCCAGAAATGCCGGTCCTCCGGCAGATGTAACCGGCCGACGCGTTCGATCTGGTCGAAAAGGGCGAGACTCAGGTCCTCGACCACCGCGACGATCTGGTGATCCTGGGTGGCCGACAGCACCCCGCTTGTCCAGGCGTCCTCGGCCGCCGCGATCATCGGCATCAGGTTGGAAACGTGCAGCAGACCACCTTGGTTGCGCGGCCGCAGGAAGGCGAGACGCAGGTCTGGATGCGGCGACGGGCCAGGTGCGAAGGCTCGACCTGTTATGGCGCATCGATGCCCCCAGCCTGCCAATACCTGCCGATAGACTTCGAGCACCGCCGTCTTGCGCAGCGGACCGGTAAACATGCTCGGAGCCTCGGCGGCGCCGCGCTCGCTCAGGGGCGTTCGGCTCTCCTGCAACACGGCATCGAACATGTCCGGCGTCAGCGACAGCAGCCGCTGCACGCCCGGAACAGAGAGCATTTCATTGCGAAAAGGCGGCACTGGCAGCGCGGTGACCTCGCGTAGCCGGCAGCTCAGACTGACCCCGTCCGCACCGATTTCAACGCCAGCCACCTTGCCCGTGGCAAAGAACAGCACGAAGCTGCCGGCCACGAAGCGATAAAGGAGGATCGTTTCGCCCAGCGCCGCAACGACGGTGCGCAGCATGCGGCGATCGATCGGCACGCGCCGGTCGTCCTCTCCCGCTTGACTGTCGAGGGCCAGTGCGAGCCTCGCCATGACTACTACGTGGCTCCTGCCCCGTGGCTGGTTACGGCTCAACCCTATCCGTAATCATCCGTCCGGTGATCCGGAAAACTACGTACATCCAGCAAAGGCGCCACCATGACCACCTATGACAACACCCTCAATGCCGACGGCGCCCTCATCGTCGGCGCTGGTCTTGCTGGTCTCTTCTGTGCCCTCAAGCTGGCACCGCGCCCGGTGACGGTGATCTCGCCCAAGCCGCTCGGCTTTGGCGCCTCCTCCGCCTGGGCCCAGGGCGGCGTGGCAGCCGCCATCGGCGCTGGCGACAGTTCGCACGCCCATGCCATCGACACCGAGATCGCCGGGGCCGGCATCGTCGACGAGGCCGTTGCCGAGTCGGTGACTGCAGAGGCCAAGGCCCGCATCGAAGACCTTGCACGCTGGGGCACGCCCTTCGATCGCAACGCCGCCGGCGAATTCCAGCTTGGTCGCGAGGCCGCCCATTCGAAAAACCGTATCGTCCGCGTCGAAGGCGACCGCGCAGGCTACGCCATCATGCAGGCCATGATCGCCCGCGTTCGCGAGACGCCCTCGATCCGCGTCGTCGAGGGCCTCACCGTCGTCGACCTCGCCCGCGCCGATGGCCGCATCATCGGCGTCTTCGCCCGCAAGCTCGGCGACCGCTATGGCGAACCAGTGTTCATCCGCGCCCGCGCCACCATTCTCGCCGCAGGTGGCCTGGGCGGGCTTTATGCCGTCACCACCAACCCGCCCGGCGTACGCGGCCATGCCATGGGTATGGCGGCCCGCGCCGGTGCAGTGATCGGCGACCCCGAGTTCGTGCAGTTCCACCCAACTGCGATCGCCACTGGCGCCGATCCAGCGCCCCTAGCTACCGAAGCCCTGCGCGGCGAAGGCGCCATTCTCGTCAACGATCTGGGCGAGCGCTTCATGCCCGCCATCCACCCTGACGCCGAACTGGCGCCGCGCGACATCGTCGCCCGCGCCAACTTCCGGCAGATCAAGCCGGCCGTAAGGTGTTCCTCGACACCCGCAAGGCACTGGGCGCCCGCATCCTCACCGCCTTCCCGACGGTGGCAAGATACTGCGCCGATGCCGGTATCGACCCCGTCGAGGGCATGATCCCCGTCACCCCGGCGGCGCACTATCACATGGGCGGCGTCAAGGTTGACGAGACCGGCCGCACCTCGCTACCGGGCCTCTGGGTCTGCGGCGAAGCCAGCTGCACCGGCCTGCATGGCGCCAATCGCCTCGCCTCCAACTCGCTGCTCGAAGCCATCGTCTACGGCGCTCGCATTGCTGCCGACATATCCGGCCTCGAGCCCGTCCGCGCCAACATGGCGCCCTTCCCCGGCATTGCCTGGGATCAGAAGGAAGGCGAAGCCGCCGAAGAGCAGTTGCGCAATCTCGACGCCGTGCAGGACCTGCGCCACGTCATGACCGACCTGGTCGGCGTCGAACGCAATGCCGAGGAACTGAAGGAAGCGCTCCGCCGCATCGCCCATCTTGAGCGCACCGGCCGCGGCGTCACTCGGGCCTTCCTCAACATGACCAGCTCAGCCACACTGGTCGCCGCAGGTGCATTGAAGCGCGAGGAAAGCCGCGGCGGCCACTTCCGCACCGACTTCCCGGACACTTCCGAGACCTGGGCACATCACACAGAGATGACGCTCGACGAGGCCCTGGCCTTGCGAGCGTCGCTGTCGTGAGGCTGGCGGCTACTGCCCCGCCATGAGATACGCCGCCACCGCCGCGCGATCCTCCGCCGTCCACTGCGATGTCCCCTCGGTGATCACCTCACCCATGGCGCCGCCCAACACGTCGAAATTGGGGGTGAAGCCATCACTCAGCGCCTGAGCCAGGCTCGCGGCGTCATAGCCCTCGTTGCTGAGGTCCGCCGCCAGCAACGATGGCGCCTTGCCGCCCACGCCGCCGCCTGGATTGCCCGCAAGTTCCTTGCCGCCTTCAATGGCACCCAAGAGGTTCCGGGGGCTGTGACAGGCAACGCAATGGGCCGGCCCGAACACCAGATAGCGCCCCCGGTTCCACTCGTCGGACTGCGACGCGTCGGCGACATAGCGCTCAGGCTTGAAAAACAGGTTCTTCCACCCCGCCAGCGCCAGCCGGATGTTGAACGGGAAGCTGATCTGGTGCGCCTTGGAAGGCGTCGGGTCGGCCGGCACTTCCTTGAGCGCCGCATAAAGGTCGGCGATCTCCTGGTCGCTCATCAGCGTGTAATTCTCGTATGGGAAGGACGGGTAGAGGTGCCCCTGCGGCCCCTCACCATCGCTCATCGCCTTGGAGAATTGTGCCAAGGTCCAGTTCCCGATGCCGGCGGTCGGGTGTGACGTAATGTTGGGCGCAAAGAACGTGCCGAACGGACTGGTGAGACCTGGTCCCCCCGGCCCCCCGGCCAAGATACCTGCGCCGCTGCTGGTGTCGGTATGGCAGGCGATGCAGCCGCCCAGCCGGATGAGATAGGCCCCGCGCGTCGCGTCACCCACCAGCGTCAGGTCACGCTCCGGCCCCGTTACCGGCTTGAGCATGTAGATGGCCACGCCGAGGCCGACCACCGCCACGACACCCAGCCCCCAGATCCAGCGACGCATTGATTCTCTCCAAGCCAAGCCCCTTGGCCAATCAGCCAGAGAGCAAAAGACCACACAACTGACGAACCCGTGAGCCGGAGAATCGGCTAGGCTCCCTCTCTGTTGGTTGGCGAAATATCATGACACTATTGATCTCGGCGCGATCCGTTTCCAAGCGGTTTCGGCAACATAAGCGATTTCCTGGTTTTCTTGGCGCATTGAAAACCCTGGTCACCACCGAGTATTCGGAGGTCGAAGCCGTGCGCGATGTCAGCTTCGATATTTCGGCGGGCGAAGCGGTCGGCTATCTCGGCCCCAACGGCGCCGGCAAATCCACCATGATCAAGATGATGACCGGCATCCTGGTGCCGAGCGCCGGAGAGCTTTCCATACTCGGTCGCACGCCGCATCAGCATCGCATGGCCAATGCGCGCGATATCGGCGTAGTCTTCGGCCAGCGCAGTCAGCTCTGGTGGGACCTGCCGGTCCGCGACAGTTTTGACCTGCATCGCCGCATCTACGACATCCCCGCCGCCCGCTACGAAGGGAACCTCGCGCAATTCTCTGAACTGCTCGACCTGACGCCCTTTCTCGATCGCGCCGTACGGCAACTCTCGCTCGGCCAGCGCATGCGGGCCGAAATCGTCATGGCGCTGCTGCACGACCCAAAGATCCTCTTCCTCGACGAGCCGACCATTGGCCTCGACGTGGTCGCCAAGGACGCCGTACGAAAGTTCCTCGCCCGCATCAACCGCGAGCGCGGCGTCACCATCATCCTCACCACCCACGACCTGCAGGACATCGAGAGCATCTGTCCACGCCTGATCATGGTCGACCAGGCCAGGCTGATCTTCGACGGCGCCCTCAAAGACCTCCGCGCCTCGATGGGCACACGGCGACGGTTGACGCTGGAATTCGCCTCCGATCCCGGGCCACTCGACCTGCAGACCGCACGACTGTCCAGCGACGAGGGGCTCCTCAAGCACTATCAGATCGAGCGCGAGGACGTGTCGCTGGTCGATGTACTCGCCGAAATCGGCCGCGACCGCGCCCTCAAGGACATCGTGCTCGAAGAGCCCAATATCGAAGAGGTCATCCGCACCTTCTACCAGGGCCGGAACACCGCCGCGGTGACTGCGTGAGCGCCTACTTCGCCTTCGCCAAGAGCGCAGTGATGACCCAGCTGGCTTACCGCAACGAAGTCTGGGCCAACATGTTCGGCAAGGTAGTGCAGGTCTTTGCCCGCGTCGCCATCTGGCTCGCCATCTATACCGGTGCCACCAGCATAGAAGGCATCACTCTCCAGCAAATGATCACCTACGCGCTGCTCGGCGGCATCGTCACCGGTGCCATCCGCTACGAGACCATCATCAGCATGATCGGCCGCGCCCTGCAGACCGGCGACGTGGCCGTGTGGCTCCTGAAGCCGGTGAGCTTTCCGCTCTACATCATCGTCTCCGAACTCGGCCGCGCGGCCTATCGCCTTGTCGTGCTGGTCATCCCAACGGTCGCGGTCGTCGCGCTGGTCTATGGCATGCTGCCGCCAGCGAGTATCTTCCACGGTGTGATGTTCCTCGCCTATCTGGCGCTCGCCTACGCCATCATCGCACTGATCTCGACGCTGTTCGGGCTCGTCTCGTTCTGGTTGCTCACGTCCTTCTCGCTCGAATGGCTGATGCAGGCGCTCCTCAACCTGCTCTCGGGTCAGTTCATCCCCTTCTGGTTCTTTCCCAAAACCTTTGGCGACATCGCCGCGCACCTGCCCTTCGCCTGGATCGTCTACTATCCGGCGGCAGTCTGGCTGGGACGAATGGACGTGGCGGGCACGCTCATCTATTTCGGAATTGGCTGCGGCTGGGCCTTGTTGATGGCGTTCGGAGTCGCGTGGCTCTGGCGCAGCGCCTCCACCCGCGTCATCGTGCAGGGAGGCTGAGTTGCTGCGTCACCTTCGCCTGATCCCAATCCTTCTACAGATGAACCTGCGTGCGCAGATGGAGTATCGCGGCGCGTTCCTGATCGACCGCTTGGCCATGATCATCGCCTATGCCAGTGCCTTTGCGGTTATCTGGCTGCTGGTTGCCCGCTTTGACACGCTGGCCGGCTGGAACTGGGGCGAACTCGCCCTGCTCTACTCGTTCCACACCCTGGCCTACGCTGTCGGTGCCTCATTCAGTTTCACGCAGATGCGCGACCTGGAAGAGCATGTGCGGCTCGGCACCTTCGACGCCATGCTGACGCGGCCAATGAGCCCCTGGGTCTATCTGGTCTTTGCCCGCTACAATATCGGCTATATCAGCCACATCAGTCTGGCCCTGGCGCTGATGACCTGGGCGCTGCTGACCATCCCGATCGACTGGTCGATTGGCTGGGTCGCCTACTTTCTTGCGAGCCTGCTGAGCGCCGCATTGGTCACTGCTTCACTCATGACGATGCTCGGCGCCACGGCCCTGGCATGGACGCGGTCGAACCACCTCTATTCGCTTTACTTCGGCTTCTGGGAGCTGTCCCGCTATCCGCTCAATCTCTACCCGACCATCATCCAGGGCATCCTGCTGACCATCGTGCCGCTCGGCTTCATGGCGGCCGTGCCGGTGGCCGTGCTGGTCGGCAAGCCGGTCCCGCTCCTTGGGGACATCGCGCCCATTGCGGCGCTGCTCGCCGGTCCGGCTCTGGCCAGCCTGGCGGTGCTGTTCTGGCGTTTTGCGACCAGCCGCTACCAAGGTGCCGGCGGTTAGGCCGCCAGCACCGCGTTGACGTCCGCCCGCACCGGCGGGTGGCAGCCAACCTGCCCGCAATTGAGCCCTGCCGCCACTGCGCCAAAGCGCAGCAACTTGCCCAGCGCCGCATCTCCAAGCGCAGCCAGCTTGCCCGGCTTGAGGTTGCCCTCTTCGCCCAGCAGCGTCAGCACTGCAGCCATCAACGTATCACCAGCGCCACCGTGTCGCCAAACACCGGCGCGCGTAGATCGGTGCCGTGGCCTTGCCCGATTTGGTAAAGGCGCGACTGCCCTCGTCCCCGAAGG
>JACDQI010000172.1 GCA_015657675.1 Devosia sp. | reverse complement strand
CGCGCGCGCGTCGGTATCGACCTCGATCCGGTGCTGCTCTACGCCACGGCAGGTCTTGCGACGGGCGCGCTGACGACCACGCTGGTCGGCACCGGTGGCCCGGCATACACCGCCACCCATGTCGGCTACACGGTCGGCGCTGGTGCCGAGTTCAAGGTGACCGAGGACGTCTCGGTGAAGGCCGAATACCTCTATACCGACCTCGGCCGCCGCGACATTCCGACCGGTTCACTGTTTGCCGGCTCGACTGCCAATACGGCGCAGGCCAGCTTCCACGCGATCCGCGTCGGCGCCAATTTCCACTTCTGAGGCTCTGGTCGCAGAAGTCAGTCGGGAGCCCCTGCCGGTCGCGGCGGGGCGTTTCGTTTGGTCGGGGGCGGTGTGCGGGGGAGCGTTGGTCCGTCAGACCGGAGCAGTGGCAGAACTGCCCGGGCGGAACTCGGAGAGCACCTCGAGCGAGCGATCCTGCCGGGCGTCAGTGCCATGGGCGGAGAGAGCGCGGTCGCGGGCCTGGAGCAGGGCGATGATCTCGGGCTCGTAGGCGACCAGGATGGCGGTCAGCCAGCGATTGACCAGGTAGGAGGGCCGGGGCATCTGCATGTCGAAGCGCGACAGCAGCGGAATGGCCGTGGCCGCATCGACCCAGTCATCCCCGACCACCCACTGATTGACGGTGAACAGCCGCAGCAGCTGGCCGCGCGCATCCACGCCGATGGCCACCAGATGGTGGATCGGGCCGTCGGCGCCGTCAGGGCGCAGGAAGCAATGGAAGTGCCCGTGCTCGTCCGAACCCTCGGTCGCCGGATGGCAGTGGTAATACCATTGCGCGTTGCTCGCCGGATCGAACACGTCGCCAGCCGGATAGTGTGCAAAGGCGTCGATATCGGTAACGCCCGCCAGCGTCTCGCTGAGGACAGAAAGACCACCCTTGGCGAGGATCGCCTCGCAGAACGCGATCTCGGCCAGGGCCTGCTCGCGAGCCTCGTTTGGCACTAGGCCGGCCCCAGCAGGTCAGGCGCTTCGCTACCGGCCGGCTTGGTCTTGGGGAGCGGCGGCGGAGCAGCGAGGCCGCCGGCTTCGGAGTCTTCGGCTGGTTTGGCCGGCGGCGGCGGCGCAGCGAGCTTTTGCGGCTCGCCGGCTGCACAAGGCGCACCAGCAGCACAGGGGGCCGCGGCCACCGCGGTGCCGGCAGCACAGGGAGCGGCGGCGCAGGGGGCAGCACCCGCCGCAGCCGTCTGGGCGCTTGCCTGCGGCCGCGGCGGCACGGGATGGCTGAGGTGGTCAGCCGCGATGGCGACGGTGCTGACCGCCAATGCGGCGCCGAACAGCAGGGTGTTGCGCGAACTCATTTCTTGGCAAATCCATCAAGACCAAAAGCCGGGCGCAGGCCGATGCCGGCCAGCGAGCCGACAAATGCGGCGGCAAACCACACCCAGCCGTGCAGGCTGCCTGTGGCGATACCGGAAAACAGCGCGCCGATATTGCAGCCGAACGACAGCCGGGCGCCATAACCCATCAGCAGACCACCAACGATCGCCGCCAGCAGCGAGCCGAGCGGCAGGCTGGCCTTGGGCGCGAACTTGCCGGCGAGGGCAGCGGCCAGTGCCGCGCCGAGGACGAGGCCGAAATCCATCACCGAGACGGTATCGGCCAGGACGCTCGACTGCAGCGCCTGGGCTTGCGCCGGCCAGGTCCAGAACTCCCAGCTGGCCACATCAATGCCGACGGCCTGGGCAATCTTAGCGCCCCAGAGTCCAAAGCCATAGGTGATCGACCAGGGGTGCCGGCCAGCAGCAGCGTGGCGATGTTGAGCAGCGCCAGCACCAACCCGGCACCGACCAGCGGCCAGGGGCCGCGTACGATCCAGCTCCAGTTCGGCTGCGTCGGCACCGGCTCGGTCTCGAGCGTGCCATGGACGCGCTTTTCCACGAGCGCGGTGACCAGCGCCACCACCGCCAGGCCCAGAATGGTGACGGCAAGCGCCATGCCGACGCCGAACTGGCGCCCAGGCTGATGGGCGGCAGAGCGGGCAATTGCAGCCAGAAGGGCAGATGGGCCGTGCCCACCACTGTCCCGACGATGAAGAAGACCAGCGTGACCAGCATGCGCGCCGAACCACCGCCGACGGTGAACAATGTCCCCGAACCGCAGCCGCCACCCAGCTGCATGCCCAGCCCGAACAGCGCCGCGCCGAACACCACCGAGACGCCGACCGGCGCCAGCGCCCCGACCAGGGACTGGCCACCCAGCGTGCCGGCCGCGACCAGCGGCAGCATGGCAAGGCTCGCAACGCCAATGGCCAGCATCTGCGCCCGCATGCCGCGGCCGCGCCGTTCGACCACCATGCGGCGCCAGCCGCCGGTAAAGCCGAACGAGCCGTGATAGAGCGCGACCCCGAGGCGCCGCCGATGAGGAACAGCGCGCCCTGTCGCAGGTCGACCTGCCAGGTGATAAGGACAAAGCCCGCAACCAGCATGACCGCTGCCACCAGCAGCGGCATGCGGTCAGCAGTGACAGCGGGCAGGACTTTGGGTGCAGCAGCAGACAGGTCGCTCATAGCTACTCCAGTAGCCTGGAATCAAAACCGGATGCCACACGAACTGTGCGGCATCCGGTCCATTTAGGTCGATCTCTTACTGGATCGGGCGGGCAGGGTCTGCAGCCCACTCGGCCATCGAGCCGTCGTACATTCTGGCCTTGGTGTTACCGCCCACCTCGTGCAGGGCGAACCAGGCGATCGAGGCCCAGTGGCCGGTGTTGCAGAAGACGATGGTGTCCTCGTCCGCACCCAAGCCGACGCTCTGAGCCAGGGTGGCGACGGTGTCGGGCTGAGCAAAGCTGGCGAACTCGGCGCTGTAGAACTTGGAGTGCGGCAGGTTATGCGAGCCCGGGATGGTCCCTTCGATGCGCACGACCGGGCTCTTGGACTGGCCCAGGTACTGCTCTTCCGGGCGACCATCGATCAGCTTGGTGCCCGCGCTCAGCGCTGCCTCGACATCGGCAGTGGTGGCACGCAGTTCTTCGCGAATGTCGTAGGGGAACGTCACGGCCACCGGGGTCACCGGCGTTGCGACGCGTTCGCCGCCCACGGCGTCATACTGGCGCCAGCCGCCATCCAGGATCGAGACCTCGTCATGGCCCAGATACTTGAAGGTCCAGTAGACGCGGGTGGCGCCGCCGAACTCGGAGGAATCGGTGCCCCAGGGCACGATCACCACATGGTCATCACCGTCGATGCCCAGGCCACCGATCAGGCCGGCGATCTGGTCGGCGGGCGGCACCTGGCCGGGCACGCCATCGACCTCGGTGCGCCAGCCGGCGCTGGCATAGGGCGCCACGACAGCATTGGCGATGTAGGGCAGCTCGCCCAGGTCGGTCTCGCCCACCTTGTCGCGGATATCGAGGATGACGAGGTTCTCGTCTGCGGCATGCGTCTTGAGCCATTCCGCCGTGACCAGCGGGGTCACGTCGGCCGCCGCGACGGCGACGGGCGAAAGGGTCAGTAGGGTCATGGCGACCACGGCCGAATGCGCATTTCTTGCTCCTTAGAGTAGGTGGCGGACAATACTGCTTCGGCGGCAGGAGAGCGACGCAGCAGCGTGCAAATCTTCGCGAGATTGGACAAAACCCTGCTCTGGCGAACGTCGCTCAGGAGCAGGAAATTCCGTGTTGGCGCGTCGCCTCACGTCGCGGCGGGTGCCGCGCGCCATCGCTGGCAGACGATGCGCACCGATGACACCGACCGGGACATCCTGATCGGCCTGATGCTGGGCGTACTCGAACGGCAGATCACCCATCTGGAGAATGTGGAAATGACCGCAACTGGAGACAAGGAGGTCGTGGTGCTGGGCAAACTTGCATCCACGCTGGAAAAGCTCATCGACATCGAGGACCGGGCCAAGGCGCCGGCTGGTCAAGGTGAGGATATGCAGGCGCTCCGCACCAAGCTGGCCAGGCGCATTGAAAACCTTAAGCGCTCGTAGCGTTCGCAACGGCACCTACGACGACGCCATAGTTTTTCGGGAATTCTACAACTGGGAGCGCTGGACACGCGCGGAACAGCTGGCGCCCAGGGGCGACTGGACCACATGGCTGATGTTGGGTGGGCGCGGCTCGGGCAAGACCGCGCGGGCGCCGAATGGGTCCGCCAACTGGCGGCAGCCGGTGTGACGCCGATTGCGCTGGTTGGCCAGACGATGACCGAGGCGATGGCCGTGATGGTACGCGGCGAAAGCGGGTTGCTCGCGGTGCACCCGGTGCGGCAGCGACCGCGCATCAGAGGCAACGTGCTGCACTGGCGCAATGGCGTCGAGGCAACGGTACTCTCGGCCAGCGATCCCGACCGGTTTCGCGGCCCGCAATTCGCCGCCGCCTGGTGTGATGAGGTGGCCAAGTGGCCGAACGCTGAGGCGGCCTGGGACATGCTGCAGTTTGCGCTTCGCTTGGGTGACCGGCCGCGGCAACTGGCGACGACGACGCCACGACCGATCCCGTTGCTACGCCGGCTGTTGGCAGACCCGGCGACGGTCGTCAGCCGGATGAAGACGGCGGAGAATGCGCATCTGGCGCCGACCTTTCTCGACGCGGTGGTCGGGCGCTATCGCGGCTCGGTGCTCGGGCGGCAGGAGCTCGATGGCGAACTGATCGAGGATTCTCCGGATGCGCTGTGGCAGCGCGCCATGTTCCGTCCGGCGACGGACGAGGCCCCCGGCCGCATCGTGGTGGCGGTGGACCCGCCGGTGACCGGCGGGCTGAAATCGGACGCCTGCGGCATCATCGTCGCCGGGCGGACCGCGGCGGGCGCCGTGGTGCTCGAGGACCTGACGCTGCAGCCGGCGAGCCCGATGGGCTGGGCGCGTCGCGCGGTGGCAGCGTTCCACAGCCACGCGGCCGACGCCATCGTGGTCGAGGTCAACCAGGGCGGCGATATGGTCAAAACCGTGATCGCCCAGGTGGACCCCGACGTGCCGGTACGCGCTGTGCGTGCCAACCGCGGCAAGTGGCTGCGGGCCGAACCGGTGGCAACGCTTTATGCGCAGGGCAGGGTGACGCACGCGCCCGGGTTGTTCGCGCTGGAAGACGAGATGTGCGCGTTCGGGTCGGACGGGCGGAGCGATGGGCACTCGCCGGACCGGGTGGATGCGTTGGTTTGGGCGGTGACGGATTTGGTGTTGGGTGGGGCGGAGCCGCGGGTGCGGCCCCCTCTAACGGTTCAGTCGGGTCTCCCTCCCCCCTTGCGGGGAGGGGACAGGG
>JACDQI010000171.1 GCA_015657675.1 Devosia sp. | reverse complement strand
CGCGTGACTGGGCGGCCAAGGGCACGCGCCTCCTGGGCGTCCGCGCCGTGATCGCGCAGAGCTTTGAGCGTATCCACCGCTCGAACCTGATCGGCATGGGCGTGCTGCCGCTGCAGTTCGCGGATGGCGAAAGCTGGCAGACCCTCAAGCTCGACGGCTCGGAAACGGTGTCGATTGAAGGGCTGACGACGCTGACGCCGCGCTCGACCGTGACGGTCAAGATCGTCCGGGCCGATGGTCGGGTCGAGAACGTAGCGACCCGCTGCCGTATCGATACGATCAATGAGCTGGAATATTATCAGCACGGCGGCATTCTGCACTACGTGCTGCGCAATCTGGTCGCGGCGTAAGCTGGGCAAGGATTTCGGTGTCGGCGCCCAGGTGCCGGCACCGCCTTAAGGTTACACGTCGGACTTGCGGCCGATCACGGTGTCACACGTCAATTTGACTCGCCAGTGTTGAGGGGGCTGCCTAAGAGTTCGGCATGTTGATCAGATCCCTCCTCGCAGTGATGCTGACTGTTGCCGCCTTCGGGCCGGCCATGGCTGGAGAAACGCGCGACAAGCCCAAGGCTGTGCTCGAACTCTTTACCAGCCAGGGCTGTTCGTCCTGTCCGCCGGCCGATGCGATGCTCGAGCAGATGAGCAAGAACCCGGATTACATCGCGCTCGCTTATCACGTCGACTATTGGGATTATATTGGCTGGCCGGACACTTACGGCACCAAGGCGAACTCGGACCGGCAACGCGACTATGCCGCTAGCTGGGGATCGTCGCGGATCTTTACCCCGCAGATGGTGGTCAATGGCATCAAGGGTGTCGTCGCTTCGCGCAAGAGCGATGTCGAGAGTGCCATCGACAGCGGCTCGCTGCATCTGCCGGTGAGTCTCAGCAGTACCGACGACATGCTCGAGGTGGCGATTGCCGGCGATGACAGCATGGAGCCGGCGGTGGTCTGGCTCGTAAGCTTCATCGATCGGGCCGACGTCGAGATCACGCGCGGCGAAAACGAAGGCAAAACGGTTGCCTACACGCAGATCGTGACCGGCCGACAGGCGTTGGGCATGTGGGAGCCGGCGAGCGGGGCGCACTTCAAGCTGCCGCTGTCCGAAGTGCTGCCCGAACCCGCCAATGGCGCGGTGATCATGGTGCAGCAGGAGCGCAACGGGCTGCCGGGCCGCATCCTGGGCGCATCGAGCTATACCCGCTGAAGCCAATGCGGAACCGGACCGGTTCCGCGCCGTTTCCTCTTTCAGATCAATGAAATGAGGAGACGACCGATGCAGGATTTCTTGCGCAATATCCATGAAGGCATGAAGGTTGTGGACGTCCGCAACCATGAGATCGGGACCGTGGACTGGGTGCAGTTCGGGGCCGATGATCCGGCGACGCCGAGTATCGAGGCGAGCTCGACTGACGGGATGGAGCCGGTCGAGGCGCACTCGCTGATCGATGATATCGCCGCCGCGTTCCGGGAGGACAAGGTGCCCGAGATGATCCACGAACGCCTTATGATGCAAGGGTTTGTGCGGCTCGATGCGGATGGGTTGTTCTCGGCGGATCGCTATATCCTGCCCGAGCAGATCTCTGGTGTGTCGGGCGATACGCTGACGCTCAACGTCGAGAAAGCCAACCTGATGAAGACGCACTGACGCCTTCTGGCCATATAGCTGAACGCATTCTGAACGAAGAAAAGGGGTGGTCCTGGCCACCCCTTTGTCTTGTCGGGGTCAGGGCGTCGCTTCCGGCTCGGGGTCGGGGGCGTATTTGGTGAGCAGCGGCAGTTGCAGCATGGAGAAGACGACCGTCAGGGGCATGATGCCCCAGACCTTGAAGTTCACCCACTGGTCGGGGAACAGGCGCCAGACGAGTTCGTTGAGCGCGGCGAGTACGAAAAAGAAGAGACCCCAGCGGACCGTCAGGGCCAGCCAGCCTTCCGGCTTGAGCTTGTAGACTTCGCCGAAGACGTATTTGAGCAGCGACTGGCCGAAGAGCAGGCCGCCCAGCAGCACGGTGCCGAAGAGCCCGTTGACGATGGTGGGCTTCATTTTGATGAAGGTGGTGTCCTGGAAGACGAAGGTCAGCGTGCCGAAGACGCCAAGGACCACGGCCGTGACCACCGGCATGACGGCGATGCGCTTGAGCAGGATCCAGCTGGCGACCAGCGAAATGGCCATGGCCACCATGAAGAAGGCGGTGGCGGGGTAGAGCGGATCGTTGAAGCCGGAGAACAGCGGCACGGTTTCGATCAGCTGCCTGCCGAAGGCATTGGCGACGAAAAAGACGATCAGCGGCCCCAGTTCGAGCGCGAGCTTGATGAGGGGGGCCTTGAGCTCGCTCCAGCTCACATCTTCGGTCTTGGTCGTCTCGGACATCAGGCGGTCTTTCCGGCAATGGCTTCCGCAAACTCGCGGGCGTCGAAGGGCTCAAGATTATCCACGCCCTCGCCGACGCCGATGAAGTGCACCGGAAGGCCGAACTTCTGGGCGATGGCGACAAGGATGCCGCCGCGCGCCGTTCCGTCGAGCTTGGTCATGACGAGCCCCGTCACGCCCGCACGCTGGCCGAAGATTTCGACCTGATTAAGGGCATTCTGGCCGGTTGTCGCGTCGAGCGTCAGCAAAGTTGCGTGAGGCGCTTCGGGATCGACCTTCTTGATGACGCGGATGATCTTTTCGAGTTCGCTCATCAGCTCGTCACGATTGTGCAGGCGGCCAGCGGTGTCGATGAGCAGCACGTCGGTGCCTTCCTCGGCGGCCCGGGTCACGGCGTCGAAGGCGAGGCCGGAAGCGTCAGAGCCGGCCGGACGGCTGACCACGGGGGCGCCGGTGCGCTGGCCCCAGACCTGCAGCTGCTCGATGGCGGCGGCGCGGAAGGTGTCGCCAGCCGCCAACATCACGGACTTACCCTGCGCGGCGAAAAGGCTCGAAAGCTTGCCGATAGTGGTGGTCTTGCCGGTGCCGTTGACGCCGACCATCAGGATGACGAAGGGCTTTTTGGCGGTGTCGATGGCAATGGGGCGGGCAATCGGCGAGAGCACGCCGACGATTTCGCCGGCGAGGATTTCACGAACTTCCTCGGTGGAAATGTCGCGATCGAAGCGCTCGCGGCGCAGCTTTTCGGTGACCTGGGACGCCATTTCCAGCCCGAAATCGGACTGGATGAGGATGTCCTCGAGGTCCTCGAGCATGGCTGCATCGAGCTTTTTCTTGGTGAAGACCGAGGCAATGCCAGTGGTCAGCTGGTCGGACGAGCGCTTGAGGCCGGTGGCGAGGCGCTGGAACCAGTTGAGCTTTTTGGCGGGAGCGGCGGGAACCGGCGTGGGGTGCTCGACGCGCTCGATATAGGTCGGAGTGGTTTCGGGCGGACCGGGTAGCGGCTCGTGCGTGGCCGGCGTGATGCTCTCGCCGGCCTCGTGCATGGCTTGGGCAAGGGCGAGTTCCTGGTCGGGCGGGAGCACCAGCGGGGCGGCTTCAACGACTTCATCGAGGATGAGGTCGGCCTCGAGGTCTTCGGCGACGGTGTGCTCGCGCGGCGGGGCCGGGGGCTGGGGCTCGGGCTCTGAGCCTTCGGGCGTGATGATCTCGCCGGCGTTGTGCAGGGCTTCGGCGAGGGCAAGCTCCTGCTCGGGGGGCAGCACCAGCGGGGCGGCTTCGACGACTTCATCGAGGACGATATCGGCCTCGAGGTCTTCGGCGACGGTATGCTCGCGGACCGGCTCGGGCGCTGGCGTGGGGGCGGGCGCATCGCCGCCGCCGAACAGGCGCTGGAAGAAGCCCTTCTTCTTTTCGGCCATCAGGCTGCCGTCCTTACTGCTTCACCCACCAGACCATCATCGGCGATGCCGACGACCCTGGCGGGGATAATCTGGCCGGCGGCAAAGCCGGGTACCGCAATCTGCATGAACTGCTCGGTGCGACCGATGCCGGCCTTTTCGACCAGCACATTCTCGATCTGGCCGATGCGGCTCTGCGCCAAGGCGGCGATCTGGATCGAACCGACTGCGCGCAACTGCATGGCGCGCTGGCGGGCGATGGTCTTGTCGACCTGCGGCATGCGCGCGGCGGGGGTGCCGGGACGCGGCGAATAGGGGAAGACGTGGAGGTAAGTGAGGTTGGCTTCGGTGACGATGCGCAGCGTGTTCTCGAACATGGCGTCGTCTTCGGTGGGGAAGCCGGTGATGATGTCGGCGCCGAAGACCATTTCGGGCCGCAGACCGCGCAGGCGGGTCACCACGTCGAGCGCCTCGGCGCGCGAGTGGCGGCGCTTCATGCGCTTCAGAATCATGTCGTCGCCCGACTGCAGGCTGAGATGCAGATGCGGCATCAGGCGGCGGTCGGATGCTATGGCATCATAGAAAGCCGAGTCTGCCTCAATGGAGTCGATCGATGAGATACGGAGGCGCGGCAGGTCCGGGACATGGCGCAGGATGGATTGCACCAGCTTGCCGAGCGTCGGGGTGCCGGGCAGGTCGGGGCCGTAGCTGGTGATGTCGACGCCGGTCAGCACCACTTCGCGATAGCCGTTGCCGACGAGCTTCTTGATCTGGTCGACCACGGCGCCCATCGGCACAGATCGCGACGGCGCGGCCGAGGGGATGATGCAGAAGGTGCAGCGGTGGTCGCAGCCGTTCTGCACCTGCACGAAGGCGCGGGTGCGGCCATCCATGCCTTCGATCAGGTGCGCGGCGGTCTCGCGCACGCTCATGATGTCGTTGACCTGCACCTTGTCGTTGAGCGGCAGGCCGAAAGCCATCGGCCGGTAGCTCTCGGCCTTGAGCTTGTCGTTGTTGCCGATGACGAAATCGACTTCGGCCATGTCGCCGAAGGTGCGCGCCTCGGTCTGGGCAGCGCAGCCGGTGACGATGATCTTGCGGTTGGGATTGTCGCGACGGGCCTTGCGGATGGACTGCTTGGCCTGGCGCACGGCCTCAGCGGTGACGGCGCAGGTGTTGACGATCAGCGCATCGTCCAGGCCGGCCTTTTCGGCCTCTGCCTTCATCACCTCGGCTTCATAGGCATTGAGGCGGCAACCGAAGGTGAGCGTCTCAACGCCCATCAGGCAACGTCCTGCTGCTGCCGCGTCCAGTTGCCGGTGGCGGGATCGAAGGTACCGGCGAATTCGAACTCGGCCGGGCCAGTGAGCATGACATGGTCGTCGTCACGCCATTCGACCACGAGATCGCCGCCGGGGAGCGTGAGGGTCGCCTTGCGGCCAGTGCGCTTGGTGCGGGCGGCGTTGACGAGTGCCGCACAGGCAGCGGTGCCGCAGGCGCGGGTGAGGCCGGCGCCACGTTCCCAGGTGCGGAGGATGATGTGGTCGGGTGAGAGCACCTGGGCGAGCGAAATATTGGCACGCTCGGGGAAGATCGGGTGGTTCTCGAGCAGCGGCCCGAAGCGGTCGAGCGCATGGCCCCAGACGTCGTCCTCCACCCAGAAGGTGGCGTGGGGATTGCCCATGGAGGCGACCGAGGGCGTGTGGAGGAGCGGCTTGTCGATGGGTCCGACCTGCAGCTCGATGCCGGTGGTGTCGTAGAATTCCTCGGCGAGCGGAATATCCTGCCAGCCGAAACGCGGCTTGCCCATGTCGACGGTGATGCGGCCATCGGCCAATTCATCGCCGGTCAAGATGCCGGCGATGGTCTCGAAGACAAAGCTCTTCTGGCCGGTCTCGGCGGCGAGTGACTGCACGACGCAGCGCATGCCGTTGCCGCAGGCCTCGGCCCGGCTGCCGTCGGAATTGATAATCTCGATATAGGCAAAGGTGCCGGGCGTGCGTGGCTCATGGATGGCCATGATCTGGTCGAACTTGGTCGCCGGATCGGCATTAATGGCAATGGCTGCAGCCGGGGTGACGCGATCGGAGCGGCCGCGCATGTCGGCAACGATGATCTCGTTGCCGAGCCCGTTCATCTTGAGGAATGGGGCCGTGGACATGGTGGCCTCCATCGGCCAGTCGGGACGTGTGTTGAGGCCTATATGGCGCAAGGCATCCGAAAATGCCAGTGGCGGGGCACTGACGATGGTTTGGTGCAATTAGGATTCAATTGATCATAACGGTCTGTAACCCCCGGAAACCGGGCTTCACAGCGCCTTAACCAGCACATGCAGTGAGCCACCAACTGCATCCGGATTCCGGCTATCGCTAGGATCGAAGGCGTAAGCCCCCGATCTCGATAGGACGCAGCAGATCATGAGCCAGGCCATTGCCGGCGTCGCGGAAAACGTTTCACTGACCGAGTCCCCCTCGGCCGGGTGGATCGGGCGTAGCCTGCCACTGATGGCAGTGCCGCGCGAGCAGTGGGATGCGCTGGCGACCCAGCCGCTCGAAGCCAACGGCTTCCTCGACGCGGGTTTCGTGCTCAATGCAGCGCTGCATGCCCGAAAGGGCGAAGGCGCGGTGGCGCTGACGGCGTTTGCCGGGCAGCGGCTCACGGGGCTTTTGCCGGTCGTCCCGGCCACGCGGGCCTATGGCCTGCCGCTGCCAGCACTGGTCGCCAACCAACCCTATAATTCACTGAGCACGCCGTTGCTCGATCCGCGGGCACCGGTCGATGCGGCACTGGCGCTGATCGATGCCGCCGCTGGAGCGGGTGCGGCGCTGCTGGTGTTGCCGATGCTGGCGCTCGAAGGCCCGGCCTATGAGGCGCTGCAGGCGGCGATTGCCGCGCGGGGTCTCAATGCGGTGACCCACAACAGCTATGAGCGGGCGGCACTGGCCACCGAGCTCGACGACGAAACCTATCTGCGATCCGGCATGGGTTCGAAAAAGCTCAAGGAGCTGCGGCGGCAGAGCCATCGGCTGGCCGACGAAGGCACCGTGGCCTTTACGGTGGCGCGCGGCCCCGAAGCGGTTGGCGCTGCACTTGACCGGTTCCTGGCGCTGGAAGCCAGCGGCTGGAAGGGGCAGCGGCGCACTGGCCTTGGCCAGCACGAGGGTGATGCCACCTTTGCTCGCAGCATGGCGGCCGACATGGCGGCGCGTGGCCTGTTCGAAGTGACCGAACTGACGCTCGACGGCCGGCTTCTGGCCTCGGGCCTCGTGATGCGACAGGCCGACCGGGCGCTGTTCTTCAAGATTGCCTTTGACGAAGCGATGGCGCGGTTCTCGGTCGGGGTGCAACTCACCACCGAGATGACGCGGCGCTTCATTGCCGATACCTCGCTCAAGCTGGTCGACAGCACGGCGAGCGCCGGCCATCCGATGATCGACCATGTGTGGCGCGAGCGCTTGCGCGTGGGCGACCTTTATCTCTCGACCCGCCCCGGCGATGCCCTCGGTCCCCTGGTGGGCCGGCTCATCCGCCTCCGCCATGAGGCCCGCAACGGCATCAAGCGGCTCTATCACCTTGCCCGAAATCGATTGGAGAAGTAGCCATGACCTCAGTCCTGACGGCCGACGACAAGGCCTTCGAATCGCTGTTTCCGCTGAAACCCTTCCGCATTACGCATGCGCTGGCGGGTGACCCGAGGCTGGAGCTGCCAGCCATCCTCGACCTGGTCAAGACGCTGCCGCGCGACCGGATCGAATACAATTCCGGCAAGGTGGCGGTGAGCCAGGACGCGGCCTCGACCCCACTGGTCGACCTGTCGCCGGAAGAAGTGGTGGCCAATGTGCAGACCGCCGGCGCCTGGATGGTGCTCAAGCGGATCGAGCACAACCCGACCTACAAGACGCTGCTCGAAGACGCGCTGCTCTCGGTGGCCAAGGCGCAGGGCTTTGCCTCGCTGAAGGCGGCAGGCTTTACCGACATCCAGGGCTTCCTGTTCGTCTCCTCGCCGGGGTCGACGACGCCCTTCCATCTCGACAGCGAAGACAATTTCTTCGTGCAGGTGCACGGGGACAAGCAGTTCTCGATCTATGACAACGAGGACCGCGGCATTGCCGACGAGAACGTCATCGAGCACGCGATCACCAAGCATCGCAACGTCAAGTATGACGACAGCTTCGAGCCGCGCGCCATGCACAACAAGCTCAAGCCGGGTGAAGGCGTGTTCGTGCCCTATCTCTGGCCGCACTGGGTCAAGACCTTCGAGAGCTATTCGATCTCGGTGGCCATCACCTGGAAGACGGCGGCGGTGAACCGGCGCAACGACCTCTACCAGGTCAATTCGATGCTGCGCGATCGCGGCATGCCGCAGGCGGCGCCGGGCGCCAAGCCGGTTTTCGATGCGGTCAAGCTGGCAGCGTTCCGCGCCATCAAGGCGGTGGTCGACCCGCTGCGCCAGTCGGAGGGCTTCCGACGCTGGATCCGCGGCCTCGTGCGCGGCAAGGACGCGAACTACTATTACAACGCTGGCAAAGACAAGAAGGCGCACTAAGCCTCAACCATCATGTCCGACCTCGCCCTGCAGCCCAGTCCCCGATATCCGCGTCCAGAGGCCGACGACGAGCAGAACATGCTCGCCGACGGCGAACTGGCGTCGGAACAGACCCTCCGCCTCGAACTGATCGACAGCCTCGAGGCCGCCGAAGCGGCGTGGCGGGCGTTCGAAGTGCGGGCGGTGATCACGCCCTACCAGCGCTTCGACTGGATCAGCCGCCTGGTGGCGGCGCATGGCGGGCTCAAGGGCCGGCTGGCGATCGTCTTTCTGCATGAGGGCGAACGGGTGGTGGGGCTGTTGCCGCTGGAAATCACCAATCGGTTGGGGATCCGCCCGGCGCGGATCATCGGCTGGGATTTCAGCAATGGCGACTGGATGGCAATGGACAAGGGTTTCGCCCGGCGACTCGACCGGACGATGCTCGACACGATCCTCTCGGAGTTGCGGAAGCTGACGGGCGCGGATCTGCTCGCGCTGCACAGTCAGCCGGAGAGCTGGGACGGGGTGCGCAATCCGCTGTTGGCGCTGCCGCACCAGCCGTCACCGGATCACTTCTATGCCGGTTCGCTCGGCGCGGAGCGGCTGAACGCCAAGCGGCTGCGCAATATCGACCGTGGCCGCCGGCGGTTGGAAGAAGCGTACGGGCCGGTGCGGCTCGAACGGGCGACGTCGCCGGAGGCGATCGAGGCGGTGCATGCCGAATTCCTGCGCCAGCGCGGGGTGCGGTTCAAGGAAATGGGCGTTGCCAACGTCTTTGCCGAAGACTGGATGCAGCGCTTCTTCAAGGTCTCGGCGCGCAGCGGGCTGGATCAGAAGCGGCCGGTGCTGGTGATGCACGCGCTCTATGCGGGCGATCTGCTGGTGGCGACCTCGATCGGCAGCACCAGCGGCGACCACTATGGGCAGTACATCAACTCGACCACTGACGGGCCGGCGGCGAAATACAGCCTGATGGCGCTGCTGCTGCATCTGCTCACCGAGGAGCTGCGGCAGGAGGGGTTCACCTCCATCGACATGGGGCTGGGGGATTTCGAGTACAAACTCGACTGGACCGACAAGCAGATGTCCTATGACGCGGTGATTGCGCTGAGCGCCGTCGGACGTGGCGCGGCGGCGCTGCTGCAGGGATTGCGCGCCGCCAAGCGCGCCATCAAGCAGCACCCGATGCTCTGGAAGCTCGCGACCGCCGTTCGGGCCCGGCTGAACCGGGGCTAGCCCTCGGTGCCGACCACTGCGTCCGAGAAGTGGATGTAGGGGAAGAGCTCGGGAATGTGGGAATCCCAGATGCCGTGGGCGTTCCAGGCCCAGCCGCCGGAATCCTCGGCGGGCTTGGCCTCCTTGTAGGTATTGAAGCGCGAAAAATCCATGCGCCAGGTGTCGCCGTGTTTGGGCGGCAAGGCGCGGCCGTCGCCTTTGGCCAGCCAGCCCATGCCGGACCAGGGGAGGGCGAGCTCGACGGTCCAGCCGCGGTCGCGATCGGAGCTGTCGTTGATGGTGCCGTCGACGGAGACGGCGCTCCTGATGCCGGGTAGATCCCAGTTGAAAAAGCCGAGACGGGGCCCACGCGGGTGGGTGGTGAAGCCGACGCCGTTCCAGGGTTTGAAACCGGGAGCGTTGCGGGAGAATTGCGGGTCGGCGCTGAAGCCGCCGCGTTCATAGGCGTCCTCGAAGAGGAAGAAGGCCTCGTAGATAGTGCCGAGTGCGTTGATCTCGAACTCGTAATAGGCGTCCTTGCCGGCGATGAAGAGTTCGACGTCGTTCTCGGACCAGATCAGGGAGTCCTGTTCGGTGAGCCTGGCCTCGACAAACGGCTCTTCGACCCAGTAGCCGACATAGAGATAGGTATCGTCCCAGAGCACGGCAGCGCGGGTGTCGTGGATGGTGGGGCGGCCGGTGATCAGGTCGACAAAGCGCGGCGAGCGCGGCGCCAGGCGCCAACTGGCTTCATCAAGCTTGCCGTCGATGGTCAGCGGTTCGCGGGCGCGAAACGCGGTGTAGTGCGCGATCTTTTCCTCTGGCCAGGGAAAGGGGGATGCGGGTGCGGTGGTCATGGTGGTTCGCCTCGTTTGCTCCGGTTATGTCCGCAAAAGGCAGCGCTGCCAACACCATAGCGCGTCGGACAGCGGGGCGAGGGCGACGCGCGGCCCGGTTTTCCTTGACTCGGTGGCCCTTCCCCTCTAATCGGGCACGCAATCCATCAGGTTCAAACGCCTGACTGCCGACCGGGACCCGCAAAGGTATAAAGAGATCCCGGAGGCTAACACCCGACAGCGCGATGCGCCCTCGGGTGTGTTTGGCGTTTGGGCTTATGGACCCTACATCCCGACCAGCACGGCCGGGACAAGGAACGGATGATGTTTGAAAGCCTAAGCGATCGCCTTGGCAAAATCTTCGACGGCCTGCGCGGCCGTGGCGCGCTCAGCGAGGCGGATACCGACGCCGCGCTGCGTGAGGTCCGCCGTGCGCTGATCGAGGCCGACGTCTCGCTCGAGGTGGTACGCGCCTTTGTCGAGCAGGTGCGCGTGCGCGCCGTCGGTGCCGAGGTTACCCGGTCGGTCACGCCGGGCCAGCAGGTGGTCAAGATCG
>JACDQI010000170.1 GCA_015657675.1 Devosia sp. | reverse complement strand
ATCTGGTATTCCTTGTCGGTCAGCGTCAGGGCGGGGGGCGACGGTGATGGAGTCGCCTGTGTGCACGCCCATCGGATCGAGGTTTTCGATGGAGCAGATGATGATGCAGTTGTCGTTCTTGTCGCGAACGACTTCCATTTCGTACTCTTTCCAGCCGAGTACGCTTTCTTCGATCAGCACTTCGTCGGTGGGCGAGGCGTCGACGCCGCTCTCGACGATGGCGAGGAATTCTTCCTTGTTGTAGGCGATGCCGCCGCCAGTGCCGCCGAGCGTGAAGCTGGGGCGGATGATGCAGGGCAGGCCGATGACCTCGAGCGCCTGCAGCGCTTCGATGGTGTTGTGGGCGAGCATGGAGCGCGGGGTGGAGAGCCCGATCTTCTTCATGGCGTCGCGGAAGAGCTCGCGATCTTCGGCCTTGTCGATGGCCTCGGCGGTGGCGCCGATCATCTCGACGTTGAACTTGTCGAGCACGCCCATCTTGCGGAGGCTGAGTGCGCAATTCAGCGCAGTCTGGCCGCCCATGGTGGGGAGCAGGGCGTCGGGACGCTCCTTCTCGATGATCTTGGCGACCACTTCGGGCGTGATCGGCTCCATGTAGGTGGCGTCGGCCAGATCCGGGTCGGTCATGATGGTGGCCGGATTGGAGTTGACCAGGATGATCCGGTAACCCTCGTCCTTGAGGGCCTTGCAGGCCTGGGTGCCGGAATAATCGAACTCGCATGCCTGGCCGATGATGATCGGCCCCGCCCCGATGATGAGGATGGATTTGATATCGGTACGTTTTGGCATGTGCTCGTCTCGTTTCGTTGCGTCGGCTGCCGAAAGGTCTCGCAACCCTTCGGGCCTCCGCAGTGTATGGGCGCGCGAAAGGACGCGCGGTGACGCGGGGCGTTGATCGGATTCTGCAGGTTAAGGCGGCGGTGTAGACGAGAAGCGGCGGGAAGCCAACCCCCGACTGCGCTTTGCCTGAGCCAATCCGCGCTGCGGCATTTGCCGCATCGCACTGGCGGGGGCAATAGCCGCGCCCGGCGCCGCCTGGATCAGGAGAGCAGTTGCCAGGTCTGGTACCCGGCCAGGGCAGTGATCAGCACTCCGACCGCGATGGTCAGGTGAAATGTCGGGATGCGGCGGACGACGAGGCCGGCCAGGGGGGCAGCGAGTACGCCGCCGACGATGAGGCCGGCGATCGCCGCGGCGTGGTCGAGATAGCTCTTGGCCTCAGACCAGTGGCCGCTGAGCAGGGCAATCAAGAATGTCGCCGAGATCGTGACCGTGACAAAGAACTCGGCGGTGTTGACGGTGCCGATAACATAGCGCGGCGCGCCACCGGCGCCGACAAGCGCGGTGGTCACCATAGGTCCCCAACCGCCGCCGCCCGCCGCATCGACGAAGCCGCCGATCAGGCCCATGGGCGTGACGACCTTGGCACCGGGTTCGACGGTCTGACGGCGCGGACGAAAGGCGCGATAGAGGATGTAGATCCCCATCAACGCCAGATAGGCGGTGACGAAGGGCCGCAGCAACTGCCCGTCAAACGAGGTCAGGACAAACGCACCCAGGGCGCCACCAACAATGCCGGCGGGCGCGAGGCGCCAGAACAGCTTCCAGTTGATATTGCGATGGGTGACGTGGCTGGTGGCCGAGGCCGCAGTGGTGAAAATCTCGGCCGCATGGGTGCTGGCCGAAGCCGCGGCGGGGGTGACACCAAAGGCAAGCAGCACTGTCGTGCTCACCACACCATAGGCCATGCCCAGCGCCCCATCGATGATCTGGGCGAGAAAGCCTACGACTGCAAAGAGCAGGAAGTCGGTCACGCGGCGGCCTCCGGGCACTTCGGGCTGCGAGCAAGCTATTTGATAGACGACTTATCCGATAGTGAATCGAGTGTGCAGATTTTTCCTTCTTGCCAGATCGAAGAGAAATCTCTGCCCCTAGCGGCGCTGGACAAGGGCCGCAACGCTGACACCCAACCAGCCCAGGATCATGGCGCCGCCGCCGATCGGGGCGGCTATGGGAAAGAGTGATGTGCCGGCGCGAGCGCGCATGGCAAGGTCGCCGGCAAACAGGATGACGCCGACGGCAAGCACGCAAGCGGCGCCAATGGCGATGCGATTATCCCGCAGGAGGCTCAGCCCGATCAACGCCGGCGCATGCAAGAGCAGGAAGTTGGCGGCAAGGCCCAGCAGGGGGTCGGCGGTATGGCTGCCGGCGGCAGCGGTTGCAACGCCGAGTGCGCCGAAAAGGCCAGCGAGGGCGAGCAGGGCGCGATGCATGAGAGGGCTCCGAGTGGGGTTCACCCGGGCATAGTGGGTTTCAGGTGGGAAGTGAAGCGGAGCGGAGTGGCGGTTCCCGCCCTCGTGGTTCAACAGGCTCACCATGATGGCTCACCATTGGGGCTCACTTGGGCCGGGTTCGGCTTCAGTCCTTGCGGCCAACGATTTCGGCGGTGCCGGCTTCATCGTCCCAGTTCACCAGCCAGGCGCCTTTGGCCATGCGTTCGAGCTCGGCGAAGCGCTGGGCGTCGTCGGGGAGCCGTTCGCGCAACACGCGGTTGAGCCCATCGGCGCCTTCGGCGGTGTAGATGGCGAGGAAATCGCTGCGATTGACCGGGGCAGTGGCAGTTTTCATCGGCCGGCGTCCCGTGTCAGTCGAGGGTCAGGTCGGCTTCGGCAACGACGCGCTCGAACGATTCCATCTCGCTCTTGACGCGGTAGAGCAGTTGCCCGCCTTCGAAGGGGAGGAGGAACACGACTTTGCAGTTGCCGGCCTGGCGGGCGACGGAGTGGCCGCCCTGCTTCATGCGCAGCCGGTCGCCGATCTTGAAGCGGTGGCGCGCGGCCTGCGGCATGGGGGTGCCGACGGTGACATTGGGGGCGTCAAAGGCGGAGCCCGCAGCGCGGGCGAGGGTGGCACGGGCGGCAGGCAGGCGGCGCGTGACCGGAATGGCGATCGACTTCATCTCGCTCTCCTCTGACAGAGGTTTGGGCTCTTCGGCAGTCGAGGTCCGGAGCCGGGGCAGGGGGTAGCGGGCGTCGTTGTAGAGTTCCGAGATCTGCTTCATGCCCAGGCGAAGATCGTCGCACTCGATGGTGGACACTTCGCCGGCCGGATGAGGCGTCTCCACCACATGGCGGATCGCTTCGGCAGCCGTCTCAAAGCTCTGGAAACGCAGGCCGCCGCGCCGTCGCGTGCCGCGACCGACATAGAGCTCGGCAGGCAGCGAATAATCGAAAACGGGCGGTTCGGGTTCAGGCGCCTTCAGGTCAGGCATGGCCCTCTCCTCGGCAAATGAAGTGGCGCCGCCCGGAGCGGCGCCAGCAAAAATCAGGCGGTCTGGATATTGATCGCGGACATACGGCCATCACGGCCGGTCTCGAGATCGTAGGAAACCTTCTGGCCTTCGGCGAGACCCGAGATGCCGGCGCGCTCAAGCGCGGAGACGTGAACGAACGCGTCCTTGCCGCCATCATTGGGGGAGATGAAGCCAAAACCCTTGGTGGAATTGTAGAACTTCACGGTGCCTTCAGTCATATGACTATCTCTCTTTATTGAGGTTCGCAAAAACAAAGATGCGAACAATCTCCGCCTCAGACGACATGTCCAGGGCGGCATAGCGCTCACAATATCAAGTGGTAGCCAATTGGCCGGAGTGATCCGGCATTTCAGGTTAGCGCGTGACAGCTGCAAAACGAAGCCTAAGTATGGCCCTAAATCAGGCAACAAACAACCCGTGGCCCGAATAATATTTGGGCTTCAGGTGAAGGCCTGCGGCCGCGGGCGGCTGAATGACAGCTCGTTCTCGCCGGGCACGATGCCTCCGAGAGCCGCTGTTTCGAAGCTCTCATCCATGCCGACGGTGAGATAGCCCGGGTTAAAACTGCATAGTTTTGCCAGTCCATTGGGATTGAGGATTTCCAAAGCGCCGCCCTTGAAGCGGATCAGTGACTGGCTACGCAGCGACTGCAGGCACCGGTTGGTATGGACGGTCGAGAGGCCGGCCGTATCGGCGATGTCTTCCTGCGAGAGGGGAAGCTGGAAGGTGTTGCCCTCGACGCGACCGACGGCACGCAGGCGCACGTAGAGTTCGCAGACGAGGTGGGCAATACGGCTCTCGGAATCCCGGCGGCCATTGTTGGTGATCCAGGCGCGCAGGATGGAAGCCTCTTGGAGGGCGAGGCGCCAAAGTGCCTGGGCGATCGGCGGGCGGGCCAGCAGGCGGAGCATCAGCGTCCGCGGAATTTCGGCGACGAGGCAGCCGGAAAGCGCCGTGACCGAATAGTCCAGCGTCACAGCGGCGTCACCCTGGAAGGCGCCAAAGTCTCCGGGCAGCACGTAGGCGACGATCTGCCGGCCGCCGTCGGCGAGATGCTTGGAGCGGCAGGCAAAGCCGTCCAGGATGGCGTGCGTGACGTCCGGCGTATCGCCTTCATAGACGAGCGTCTGCTTGGGCGGCACGAAGCGCGTTGCGGTCAAGGCGTGCTCGACCGCCTGCCGATCGTCTGGCGACAGCTCGGCCAGCGTGGCGAGTTTGCGTGTCAAACTGTTCTGCATGATCCAGTGCGAAGTCGTTTTCATGCCTTAACAATGCGAGAACCCCCTTTGAGGTTTCGATTTTGCCTTGCGGGATTTGCGGGGCACTCATTGTGGATCGAGGAGAACCTCATGCTTTCAGTGGCTTGGGGGGAGTGTTTGCGACGGCAGATTCTGGCGTTCAGCGGCGGTTCAGCCGTCTGATGGCAGGACAGCAAGCAACGTGAAGACGGACCGCGGCGGTCCGGGAAGGGGCTCAAAATGAAAACGCTCAACCTGCTGATTGCGGGCGGTATCGTGATTGTCGGCGCAATGGTGTTTTTCGGTTCCTGGTATCAGATCGACCAGGGCGAGGAGGGTGTCGTGCTCCGCACAGGTGCCGTCACCGGCACCAAGGGGCCCGGGCTGCATTTCAAGCTGCCGCTGATCGAGGACGTGAAAACGATCTCGCTGCAGACGCATACCGAGACATTCCAGCAGATGGAATCCTACAGCCGCGACCAGCAGCCGGCTCAGATCCGTATTTCGGTCAGCTATCGGATCATCCCGGGGACCGGTGCCAAGGTCTACGCCGAATATGGTTCAGCCGAGAACATGATCGCGCGGCTGGTCTATCCGCGTGTGCCGGCGCTGTTCAAGAACGTGTTCGGTCAGTACGACGCGCTCTCGGCGATCCAGCAGCGGGCCAAGCTGAATGCCGACACGCTGGCGGCGCTGCAGACGGGCATCGGCGAACCAATCCTGATCGAGAGCGTGCAGGTGGAGGACATCAAGTTCTCGGCGGCGTACGAAAACTCGATCGAGGAAAAGCAGCTGGCGACGGTCGAAGTGCAGAAGCGCCAACAGGAACTGGCGCAGCAGCGCGTGCAGGCCGAGATCACCGTGACGCAGGCGCAGGCGCAGGCTGATGCGCAGATCGCGCAGGCGACGGCCGATGCGCAGGCGGTAAAGCTGGCGGCAGAGGCTGAGGCCTACGCAATCGAGCTCAAGGGCAGAGCCGAGGCGACGGCGATCGATCAGCGTGGCCAGGCGCTGCGCGAAAACCCGGGCGTGGTGGCGTTGGTGCAGGCCGAGAAGTGGGATGGCGTGCTGCCAACCACAATGCCGCCCAATGGAACGGTGCCGTTCCTGTCGCTGACGCCGGCCAGTCCGGCGCCGTGACGCTGGTGAGAGCGACGCAGGTCGCCCTCAGCCCTTCTTGAAGTTGATGTTGGCGGAGGTGGTGCCCTTCTTGTCGACCAGCTTGAAGCTCAGCTTGATGCTGGAGCCAGCCAGCACCATGGTCGACGAGGCGACGCCGTAGCTGGTCTCGACATTGGCCACCGAGAAGGTGATGGAATTGCCCGAGGCCTTGCCGAAGCCGGTGACCGAGACACCCTGGCCGGACCCGGCAGTTTCGTAGCGCCTGGCGCCGTCGTTGTAGATAATGGTGCCGCGGAAGGCGGTCTTGCCCTTGTCGAAGGTGCAATCGCCGGCGTAGCGCAGCTTGCCGCCAGACTCGGAATTGAAGTTGAGGACGCACTCAACCGGTCCCTGCATAGGGCCGCTTACGGTGCTGTTGCCGCGCCAGGTGCCGGCATAACCGGCGAGCAACTTGTCTTCCTTTGGGCCGGCCTGAGCGGGAGCAGCAAGGCCGAGGATCAGCATAAGCACGAGCAGTTTGAGCGCGAGCGACCGCATAAAACTCTCCGAGAATCACGGCTGTTGCCGGGAGCGTAGCGTTTCGGTCGAAAGCGGGGAAGCGGACGCGGTCTTGTCTCGTCAGGCGGGCGGTGCCAGTTCTATCAGCCCGAGGAGGACCTGGCATGTGTCGCAATATCAAACCGCTGTTCAACTTCGAACCGCCGGCCTCGCGCAACGAGATGCACGAGGCGGCGCTGCAGTTCGTGCGCAAGGTGTCAGGGTACACGCATCCCTCCAAAGTGAACGAGGCGGCGTTCCACACCGCGGTCGAGGATGTGGAGAAAGTGGTGCGCAAACTGCTCGCTTCGCTGGAGACGCAGGCGCCGCCGCGGGACCGCGAGGCGTTCATCGCCAAGGCGAAAGAGCGCGCGCGCGAGCGCTACAGCCGGGTCTGATACGCGAAAAAGCTTGCATTTCGGGCCGGTAGAGCCCATCTACCGCGTGTCGCATCTGCACTGGGGCAACCCGGGCGGGCGTAAAGACCTCAACCAAGCCTCCGGAAGCTGCCTCGCCGAACCTTCGGCCCTGCACGCCCGGGGCCATTCAGGAGCCGACATTGGCCAAAGAAGACGTGCTCGAATTTCCGGGCGTAGTCACCGAATTGCTTCCGAACGCGATGTTCCGGGTCAAGCTCGAGAACGATCACGAAATCATTGCGCACTCCTCCGGGCGGCTGCGCAAGAACCGCATCCGCGTGCTCACCGGTGACAAGGTGCTGTGCGAAATGACGCCCTACGACCTGGGCAAGGGTCGCTTGACCTACCGCTTCCGCTAAGCTGCTGGTGAACCCCGCCACCGGCGGCGGTCTCTACGCTGGAACCTGAGGGGCGGGATGCCCGTTCTGAGGCCGCGGCACCCTCGCCGCGATCTCAAGGCGTCATCATGTTCCAGCTTCTGCTTTTCTGCATCGTCGTGGCCGTTATCTCCGGCGCGCTCGGCTTTACCGGCATAGCGGCCGGCGCGGCGACGATCGCCAAGATCATCTTCTTTTTCATGCTGGCCGGCATCGCGCTGATGCTGATCCTGGCTGTAATGGGCCTGGCGATCCTGTTCTAGGAGCGCTGGGCTTTGCGCTGGCGGAACAGCAGGTCCCAGGCGGCGAGGACGGCGCCGGCGGTGATCAGCAGGCAGGCCACGAGGATGATGTGGCTGTAGCTGGCGTAGCCGGTGAGGATCAGCAGCAGGGTGGAGAGAAGCGGGGCCGAGTAGGACGCGGCGCCGAGCACCTGGATGTCGCCCTGCTTGACCCCGATATCCCAGACATAGAAGGCGAGGCCGACCGGACCGAGGCCGAGGCCGACGATGGCCGCCCATTGCCAGAGGTTGTCCGGCCAGACCGTGGGTTCGAGCAGCACGTGGCAGATGGCGGCGAGCGCAGCGGTGGCTAGGCAGAAGCCGGTGATGGCTTCGCTCGGGACGCTGGCGAAGCGGCGCGACAGCACCGAGTAGCTTGACCAGGCGACCGCGGCGGCCAGCGCCGCGCCGTAGCCGAGTGCATATTCGGGCGCGAAGCTGAAACCTTGGCCGCGGGTCACTACTAAGACGGCGCCGCAGAGGGCGAGGGCGCAGCCGGCGAGGTGGTTCCAGCGCAGCTTCTCGCCCGGCAGCAGGGCGGAGAACAGCACGATCAGTAGCGGCCAGAGGTAGTTGATCAGGCCAGCTTCGACCGGCGGCGCGTTGCGCAGGGCAAAGAAGTAGAAGAAGTGGTAGCCGAAGAGGCCGCCGATGCCGAGCGCCCAGACCGGTAGCGGCTGGCGCAGGGCGCCGAGAGACTTTGGTCGCAGGGCGAGCAGCGACAGGCCGCCGATGGCAAAGCTGATGGCGAGCAGCTGGAACGGGGGCATGGTACCGCTGGCGGCGGTGAACACCGCGAGCAGCGACCAAAGCAGCACGGCGAGAAAGCCGACGAGCGTTGCGGTTTTCTGGGCCATGGGGGTGCTCCGGGGTGTCGAACCTGCTTACCCTATTCACAAGCAGTTGCAAGGTTCTGCAGGTTGAAGCGCGGACCGCTGCGTCCTAGCTTGGAGGTGTTCCGTCGAAAGGCCCGCCATGTCGATCCTGCCGCCCGAAGCCATTGCCGCCCGTGCCCTGGGTGAAACCCGGATCGCGATTGTCGACAACGAGGTGCTGGCCGAGAAGGCGTCGTCGCTCGGGCATCATGGGCGGCTGGTCGAAAAGTCTCTGGCTGAATTGCGCGTCTTCGATCCGGCGACCGGGACGCCGGAGGAGCGGTTGGCGCTGGTGCGCAAGGCCGCGCGGGAGGTCTGGGCCTTTTTCGTGCAGCGCGAACTCTGCGGCCTGCGCGACCAGAAGGCAGTTATCCAGTTCTACAATATTCCGGGCGAAGTGCTTGTGCGGCTTGGCGCAATCGAACCGAAGTGATTTGGTGGGAGGGCCTGATGATTGGAAAGCGAACGCTCCGCATCGTTAGCGACGGGGCCAGCCAGGACGTCGAGATTGTGCTGGCGTCACCAGAGCCGGACGGGGAAGGCTGGGTGTGCAGCTACTCCATAGGTTGGCCCACCGGACCTCAGACGCGGCGGGTTCACGGTGTGGACGGCATAGCTGCCGTACATTCGGCCTTGATGATGATCGGATTGGACGTCAACGGTAGTGTCTACCATCAGCAGGGGCGGCTCCATTGGATGGAGCGTTTCGTCGGCCTGGGTTTTCCGGTGCCTAAGGCCGCGCGTGACTTGCTCACGGGCGAAGATGCTGAGCTTTTCGGCTAGAAATAGAACTTGAAGCCCTCGTGGCTCTTTTGGAAGCCGAGGCGTTCGTAGAAGCGGTGGGCGTCGAGGCGCTTCTTGTTGGACGTCAGCTGGGCCATGCCGCAGCCGCGTTCCCGGCACTGGCCGAGCGCCCATTGGATCATTTCGCCGCCAAGACCCTTGCTGCGCTGGCTGCGAATGATGTGCACCGCCTCGATGAGGCCGCGCCACATGCCGAGGCGATAGAGCCCGGGAATGAAGGTGAGCTGTATGGTGCCGACAGGCGCGCCGTCGAGTTCGGCGACGACGAGGCGCTGGTTGGCATCGGTGGCGATGGCGTCGAAGGCGGCGAGATAAGACGGGTGGTGGGGCTGGTCGGGGAGGTCGTCGGTGGCGACGACACTGTCTTCGACCATGAGGCCGACGATGAAGGCGAGATCGTCGCGGGTGGCGTCGCGATAGCTGAGGCGGGTCATCGACTTACCGGAATTGCGGATTGACGGAGGAGAGGCTGCCCCTCCCATATGCCCGTCGGGTGAGGGGCTCGCAATGGATTCGCGACTGCTATGGTTGGCGCTGGGGGCATTTGCCGGCAGCGTCGAGAGTGCGCTGGTCGTTGCGGTGATGCCGGCGGTGGCGGCCGAGACCGGCGTCTCCATCTCGCAGGCGGGTCTTCTGGTCTTTGTCTATTCGATTGCCTACGGCATCGGCACGCCGCTGTTTTCGACGCTCCTGGGTGGGATGCATCGGCGGCGGGTGGTGGCGGGCGCGGAGTTTGTCTTTGGTGTGGGCGCCATCCTGATGGGGCTGTTGCCGGGGTTTCTGGCGCTGCTGGCGGCGCGGACCCTGCTCGCTTGTGGGGCAGGGCTTTTCACCTCGACGGCGCAGTCGACGGCAGTGGCCTTGGCCGAGCCCGGGAAGCGCGGACGGGCGCTCTCCACCGTGGTGATGGGCGGGACGCTGGCGGTGGCATTCGGCACGCCGGCGGCGGCGCTGGTGGCGCAGACCTATGGCTGGCGGACGGCCTATGTGGGACTCGGGCTGGTCGGCGTGACGGCGGCGATGATCATGTGGTGGCGGTTGCCGCGCAATATTCTTGGCGACAAGCGGACGCTGCGCGAGCGACTGGCGGTGGTGGGCGAGCGCGGCGTGCCGATGGCGCTCTTGACCTCTGCGCTGGTGACGCTCGCCATGTTCATGCTGATGATCTTTCTGGCGCCAGTGACGGCGACGGGCATCGGGCTGGGTGCCGGGGCGATGCCCGCCGTGCTGTTCGCCTACGGGCTCGGAGCGCTGGCGGGGAACCAGATTTCAGGTCGGCTCAGCGACCGGCTGGGGCCGCGGCGGACGGTAATCCTGCTGCTCGGGCTGGTGGTGCTGCTCTTGGCAGCGCTGCCGCTGGTGCCGATGGTGCCGATGGCGCTGCGGCAGCCGGTGTTCATCGCCTATACGTTCTGTTTCGGGGCGCTGAGCTGGGGGATGTTCCCGGCGCAGCTGCTGCGGCTGGCGCTGCTGGCACCCAAATCGGTGCCACTGGCGGCGTCGCTCAATCTCACCGCCGGGAATATCGGTGGTGCAGTGGCAGCGCTGGTGGGCGGTTTTGCGTTTGAGGCTGGCGGGCTGATGGGCGTCGGGTTTGGCGGAGCGGCCGTGGCGATGCTGGCGCTGGGGACGGCGCTACTGGTGCCTGATCAGCGGCCGCAACTGAACGCAGACTAGACGCGCTTGCCCTTGGGGCTGAGGGCCCAGGCGATCAAGAGGGTCAGTGCGGCGAAGGCGGCCGGGATGCTGGCGAGCCAGAGTTCGCTGGCGGCGAGCACGGCGGTGCCGGCCCACATGATTGAGCTCAGCGCTTCGGAAATGGTGGCGGCGCGCGAGGCCACCTGGCGGCGGCGGAACATGGCGCGGCGCATCGGCGCGCGGAACCAGAGCTGGATGGCGGTGGCCGAGCCGGCGGAGATGGCGACGAACGCGCCGGTGATGGCGGCCAGTTGAAGCGAGCCAAGGCCGATCAGCAGCAGGATCGGGCCGAAGACCACGGCAATGACGCCGAGCACGGCTTCGATCTTGGCGATCAGCACGGCGCGTGGCTTGATCGGTGCGGTGACGACGAGGTCGTGCGCGTCTTCACCGGAGATGGCGAGCCAGGCGAGGCCGCCAGCGAGCTGGCCAGCGGCCATGACGACGACGGGGATGACGACGACCGAGGCGCCGGCGCTCTGACCGTAGGACACCCAGAGCAGCAGGGCGGGGGGCAGCAGATAGAGGATCTGCATCAGCGTCTGGCTCAGCAGCCAGGGGTCGCGGCGCAACAACCGCCATTCCTTGAGCCGGAGGGCCTGGCGTTGGGAAGCCTTGCGGAAGGGTTTTGCTGGGCGCTGCTGGACCTGGGCCTGCGAAACGCCGGCGGCGGCGATGGCGTAGCGGGCAAAGCTGCCTGACGTGCGCTGGACAACGAGTGCCAAGGCGCCGAAGCCGAGCACGGCGATGACGACCACAGCGAGCGGATCGCCGGTGACAGCGCGGGCGGGGAGCCAGAGGAGACTTTGTGCGGAGGGGGCGGCGGCGATCAGTTCGGGCGAGTGCAGGACCGAGAAGCGGTCCATGTTGCCGATCGAGAGGATCGCGACGGCCTGGATGCCGATGATGAAGCCGGCGCCGACGATGCCGGCGATGATCTGCGCAATCAGCCGAGTGCGCTTGGGGCCGGCGGTACGGAACAGGCCGATGGTCATCAGCACAGAGAGGGCCGTGGCAAGGGCGGCGAGCGCGGCGAGGACGAGATAGGCGGCGAGCCAGTGCGGACCATCCCGGAAGGCGAGGACGTCGATCAGCGGGCTGGCCAGCAGGCAGGCGAGCAGCATGCTGGTGAGCGCCACCGCTGTGGTGCGGACGGCAAAGAGTTTTCGGGTCGAGACCGGGGATGAGAGCACCAGATCAAGATCGGAGCGAGCATAGTAGGCGCGCGTCACCGATTCCATGGTCTGGCTCAGCATCACGGTCCAGAAGAAGAGACCCGAGCCGGTGATGAGGACGAGGGTTGGCTTGTCGAGGACGATACCTGTGCTGATCCACGGGGTGACGAGGACATTGGCGAGCCAGTGGAGCCGGCGGCGAAGGTGAGCAGGAAGACGACGAGGACGACGCCGCGTGTTTTGCGGCCGCCAGTCGACATGGCGACAATGTCACGCCAGGCGAGGCGCAGCTCGTGCCGCGCCATCCAGGCGAGCGAACCGGCAGGGCTCATGCGGCGGCGTCCGCCGAGGTGTTTTCAGCGACGAGATCGAGGAAGATCTCTTCGAGCGTTGTGTTGCCGCGGCCGACGCGGTTGCGCAATTCGGTGAGGGTGCCTTCGGCGATCAGCCGGCCGCCGGCGAGCACGCCGATGCGCTCGGCCATACGTTCCGCGACTTCGAGAATGTGGGTGGTCATGATGACGGTGACGCCGGAGGCGACCTTCTGCTTCAGCACATCCTTGACCTGCCGGGCCGAGCCGGCGTCGAGGCCGGTGAGCGGCTCGTCGAGGATGATGAGGCGCGGGTCGTGCACCAGGGCGCCGGCGAGGGCGACCTTCTGCAGCATACCCTTGGAAAGGCCGCCGCAGCGCTGGTTGGCGTGGGGTTTTAGGCCAAGCCAGTCGATGAGTTCGTGCGCACGCTGTTCGGCGAGCCGGGCGTCGACCTCCCAGAGGCCGGCGACGAATTCGAGATATTCGAGCGGGGTCAGCCGGTCATAGACCATGGGTTCGTCCGATACCCAGGCAACAATGCTCTTGGCGGCGACGGGATCTGTACGCGAGTCGATGCCGCAGATGCGGATGGAGCCGGCTTCGGGCTGCAGCAGGCCGGCGACCATGCGGAGGATGGTAGTTTTGCCGGCGCCATTGGGCCCAAGCAGCGCGTAGAACTCGCCCTGCCGCACCTTGAGCTCGAGATCGTTGACGACCGGCCGGTCAAAGCTCTTGCGCAGGCCGGAGATGTCGAGGGCGAGGTCGGTCATGGCGGGAAGTCCTTGCGACGCAATCGGACCACATTATGGGCGAACCGATTAGGCGGCCGTGAATCGACGCGGTTAAGAATGTGCGACGGAACCGGGCGAAAACTCGACCGTTGTGCGCACGGAAAACATCGGGGCCGGCAGCCTCCGCCCGCGTGGCGGACATCGCAGGCCGATCCCCGAACCGGCCGGCGGGCAACAGACTCCCCGGCAACCTGATGCAGAAAGGGCGGCCAACGGGTCGCCCTTTTCTTGTTCTGGCTAGAGGCCGGCGCGGTCGATCACGACGCGCGGGCACTGACCAGAGTTGGCGTCCTGCGGCCGGGCGGCGAGGATTAGCTCCGACAGGGTGTCGGTACCGAGTGTGCCGTCGAGGGCGATCTGCAGCTCGGTGAGGACCTTGCGGGAACCATCCTGTTCAGTCTTGCACTCGACGCTGATCCGGGCGCCGGCACCCTTGCCAAAGGCCTTGTCGGCGGCGGCGCGGATTTCAGCGGGGGTGACCGTCTTGTCGATGTGCGATGCCATGAAGTCGGCGAGCGACGAGGCGTTCAGCTCGGACATCAGCGCCAGTGAGTGCGAGAAGTACGTCTCCATGTCGAAGTTCGAGCAGGTGCCGTGCACCAGCCATTCGTGCCGGTCGAGCGCCGAGGCGGTGCCGGGCATGACCTTGTCGAGCTCGGCGCGGGTGGCGGGAGCGAGCTTGACCTCGGGCAGGTCTTGCCAGGTCGCGGGGCGGTCGTTGCGGCGCATCTCTTCGGTGACGCCAACACAATACTCGCGCCCGCGCGGCTGCGGCCAGAGACCGTGGAGGGCAAACCTTTTGGCGTCGAAGCGGCGTTCGGTCTGGGTGCGGCACTCGCGCTTGTTGGGCTGAGTCTCGCAGAAGCCGGGCTGCCAGCTGGCCGCGAGCATGTAGGTATCCGGGCTCGCGGTGGTGCGTGGCGCAGGTTGGCTGCGCTCGGTCTGGGCTGGCGGATTGGGCACAGGCGACGGCGTTTCCGCCGGACCCAGCCAGAGGTAGATCGCGCCGCCGATGAGGGCCACGAAGGCGAGGCCAAGTGTGAGACGGGGATTCATGCGGCGGGCCTTGCCGAGTTGATCTTCATGGTGCACTTCGCTCGCCGGGTTACCGCGAGGGTAGCCGAGTTCGGAAGCAGGTCAACCGGCCTGCGTGATGCAATTCGGCGCCGGTCGTGGAACGACATCTGACCCGCCCCGGTTATGCTGCCCAGCAGGCGGGCGAGTCGCCGGTGCGCAACGGCATTGCGGGCGTGCTATAGATTTGCGCCAAGGGCGTCAGGGAGACACACAGATGAAGTGGCAGGGTCGCGAGCGCAGCTCGAACATCGAGGATCGGCGCAGCCAGGGCGGCGGCGGCTTTCGCCGGTCGGGCGGCGGCATGGGAAACATGGGCGGCATCCGCATTCCCTCAGGTAGCAGCGGCGGCGGTCTCGGTCTTGTCGGCATCATCGTGGTGCTGGGCATCATCTGGTTCGCCACGGGGCAGAACCCGATCGACGTCTTGACCGGCGGCATGTCCGGCGGTTCTACGACGTCGAGCAGTCAATGGGCGCCTTCGACCAGTGCCAACCAGGACGAACTCAGCCAGTTCGTCGGTGTGGTGGTCAAGGATACCGAGAACCTCTGGAGCGAAGTTTTCACCCAGAATAGCATGACCTATAAGCCACCCAAGGTGGTGCTGTTCACCGACGCAACGCAGTCGGGCTGTGGAACCGCGCAATCGGCGAGCGGGCCCTTCTACTGTCCGAACGACAAGAAGGTTTACATCGATCTCTCGTTCTACGACCAGTTGCGACAGCAGTTCGGCGCGCCGGGCGACTTCGCCCAGGCCTACGTGATCGCGCACGAAATTGGCCATGCGGTGCAGGACCAGACGGGCGTGTTGCCCCAGTTCAACCAGCGCCGGGCGTCGATGAGCCAGGACGAGCAGAATGCTTACTCGGTGCGCGTTGAACTGCAGGCGGACTGCTATGCAGGCGTCTGGGCCAACTATGCCGACAAGCAGAACCTGCTGGAACAGGGCGACGCGCAGGAAGCGATCAACGCGGCCAACCAGATTGGCGACGATACGCTGACGCGCGGGCAGGTCAGCTCGCGCAATTTCACCCACGGCACCAGCCAGCAGCGCATGACCTGGTTCAAGCGCGGCATGGAGACCGGCGACGTCGGGCAATGCGACACTTTCAATTCGACGATCTGATAGGGTAGGGGGAAGACTCACGCGGAGTCGTCCCCCATGTCCCTGATCCCTGAAAGCATCAAACCGCATATCCGCCGCTTTGGCTGGTCGGGGGTGCTGGCGATCGGCATCGTCATCGTGATGCTGGCGGGGATCAACCCGATCACGCTGATCTCGGGGCAGGTGTCGCCGCCACCGCCGCCGACCTCGATCACCGGCGTGCCGCCGGCCACGGCCACCGCCGAGGCGCTGGCGGTCTATCCGCCGGTGGTGGGTGGCGAGGCCGAGCTGATGTGGCGCCGGGCCTTCCGGCAGACGGCGATCAAGTATCCTGACATCAAGATGCAGACCGTTGCCGACCGCAGCGCCTTTGGCTGTGGGTTGGGTGGCAAGGACGTGGCGACGTTCTATTGCGCCCAAGACGCGACGGTCTATGTCGACCTCGATGCCTATGCCCGGCTGCGGACGAAGTTCCCACTCGGTGCGGACTATGCGCAGGCACTGCTGGTGGCCGAGGCCTATGGCGCGCATGTGCAGATGGTGCTGGGCTCGCTCGACAAGATCGCCCAGGCGCGTGTTGCGGCGCCCGAGACGGTCGAGGTGATGGAAAAGCGGCTCGATATGCAGGCGGCCTGCTACGGGGCGATGTGGACCAAGACGGCAGGGATCGAGCCGCTCTACGACAATCCGGCGGTGCTGGCGGCACTGGCCGAGGTGGATCGCAACCGCGCTGCGGCGATCGTGACGTTGCCGCCTGAGACGGTGATCCCGGAACTGGTGACCCCGGCAAGCGCCGAGGGTCGGAAGACCTGGTACGGTGTGGGCTACGCCATTCCGGCGGGCGGCAATTGCGGGCTCGACAAGATCGAAGCCAAGGGCTCGCTTTGAGCGCTGCCCGAACATGATCCCCAAGCGGCTGCACTTTACCTGGAAGTCCGAAGCGCTGCCGCCGGTGATGCAGCGCTATTTCGAGGCATGGAAGCGGCTGCATCCGGACTACGAGATCACGCTCTGGACGGATGCGACGATGCGCGACTTCGTCGCCGCGGCGTGGCCCGAGCTGCTGGCGACCTACGACGCCTATCCCAAGATGATCCAGCGAGCAGACTCTTTCCGTTACATGGTGCTGGGCAAGCTGGGTGGGGTCTATGCCGATCTCGATGTCGAGCCGTTCCAGTCGATCGACCGGCTGCTGGAGCTCGACTGCTTTGTCGGGGTGGAACCGCTTGAGCATATCGGTACGGACCGCACCCATCAGGGCGTGCCGATGCTGATGAGCAATGCCTTCATGGGCTCGGTGCCCGGGCATCCTATGTGGACAGCGGTCTGCGCCGGGTTGCCGGCGCTGGTGGGGCAGGAGACGTTCTATTCGACCGGGCCCTCGATGGTGACCGCCGTGGGGCTGCGGCTGCCGCTGGTGGAGCGGCCGGCGCTGCTGTTGCCGGAGGTGTGGTCGCCCTTGCTTTCTAATGGGTTGCGGACAAAGAGCAACGCAAAGCTGCGGGAGCTGCTGGCGGCGGTGGGCCGGGTGGTGAGGGCCGAGAGCGGGACGCTGGTGTCGCACAAGTGGCATACGACCTGGGTGCTTGGCACAAGCGGAACAGCCCGTATTCCGGGCTTTTCCAATGGCCGACGACGCTGAAGTGGTGGTTGCGGCGGCGGAAGTATCCGGAGCTGGCGGCGACGGTGATCCCGGATCCGGTGACACCCTATTTCGATCAGGACCTGCAGCCGAGCGCGGCGACACCAAAGGTGCGGATTGCGGTGCGGTTGCACGGCGAGGGGCTCTCGGAGGCGCTGGCTAAGGGGTTGGCGGAACTGAGCTATCCAAAGGATAAGTTCAGCATCACTTACCATGCGCCGGAGCAGGGGGCGGATGCGTGCGTTCAGCTCGTCGGGGATGAAGAGTATGTGCTGCTGGTCGATGGCAGGGTGACTGCGTTTCCAGGCGATGCGATTGCATCGCTGCTCGGGGCGGGGCGGCCAGTGGTGGCGGCTAACTGCATTGATTCATATGGAAAAAATGCTGATGCGGGGCTGTTCCGATATCGGTATGGCGGCAAGTTTCAGGTACTCTACAAGGATGGTGGGGTCGATGGCCTGATGCGGCGCGAACCCGCGCATCGGAGCTATCTGGGCGAGCAAATGACGTTCAACATCCTGCCGGTGGATGGGGTCGGTGAGAGTTTTGTACTGATAAAACGGGATGTTATCGAGGCCGGGGTGCGGTTCTCCGAGACGCCGTACAAGTTTCATGTGGGCGGCGAGGCGTTCGGGATCATGGCGCGGGACAAAGGTTTCGAGGCGGCGGGGCTGCCGGGCGTGAAGGTGGTGCGGAGCGTCTGATTTCGCCCGCCCGCCACCGTGCAACGACCGAAAAGTCGGCACCTGGCTGCCGCAATGCGCGTGAATCCGCCGGTTTTGGTCGTGAAACTCTGTTGTTGAGCCGTCAGCTGATCGCCGCAAATGATCCGCAGATGACCTTCTGAGCGCCGGTCGATGGCCGCAAAGTGGGGTCAGCTTGCTCTCACGGATTTGGCGACATTGTCAGAGCCGTCGGCGCCGGACCAATCCAGCGCCGCAGCAAACCCCACATGGAGGGATATTCCCATGAAGACTTTTCTCGTTTCCGCACTGGCCCTGGGCCTCGTGACCACTGGCGCCATGGCGCAGGACGCCATGAGCCCGACGGCGCCCGACTTTTCCACCGTCGATGCGGACAAGAGCGGCGATGTCTCGCTGTCGGAGGCACAGCTGGTCTGGCCGAACCTGACGGCGGAGGCCTATGCGGCGGCTGATACCGACACCAGCGGCTCGCTGAGCCAGGCCGAACTCGAGGCGTATCTCGCGGCGCAGCCGGCCGCCCAGTAGTCCCTGCAGCAGCAGACGGAAAAGGCCGCTCTTTCGGGGGCGGCCTTTTTCTTGGCTGGCGCGGTCAGTCGAGGTGGGGCAGGAGCGTTTCTAGGTAGAAGCGCACAATATCGCCGGTGCGTTCGAGCGGATTAAAGCCGGTGGGATCGCCGGAGAGCATCGCCGAGAGGGCGCTTTCGGCGTGCTCGGAGGCGCCGGAGACGACATCGGAAATCACTCCAGCCTGAATAGCCGCGACCGAGCGGCCGGTACTGTTGATGCGCGACGCCGCGAAGAGATGCGCAGAGTCCAGATTGACGATGTCGCACGCCTTGGCGCGATAACTTGAGAGCAGGGCGTCGTCTTCACGGTAGATGGCGTCACCGGTCGCCGCGCGCACCGGGTGGAGCGGTTCTGAAAGCGTCCACAATGACTGGACGGTCGCGGACAGTCTGGCGTCGGCCAGTTGCAGCGGATCAGGCGAGTAGTGGGGCGTGGTGCCGTCGAAGGACCAGGCCTCGGTGACGAGGTAGAAGTCACCCATGACGATGCCCTTGCTGCCGAGCCCGCCCGCTAGCCCATAGGCAAGGATATGGGTGATGCCGAAATAAGCGAGTTCTTCGGCCGTGGCGGACGAGACCGGGCCGCCATAGACATGCGCCAGCGACAGGATGCGCCGCCCGCCGTGGTGGAGGATGCGAACGCTGTCGGGTGAGACGTGGATGAAGGGCTGACCGGCGACCGGCTCCGGCCGGTAGCTCTGCAGGATCGAGGGTGGTGGGCAATAGCCAACCAGAGCGACCCGGATGTCGCCGAAATGGTCGGGGGCGAAACGTTCCCCGACCAGCGCTGCCGGCGTCAGATGGTAGCGGGCGCCACCCACCTTGCTGCCCTTACTCGGCGCCGAGGGTGACGTGCTCGGGCTTTAGCGGCAGGCCCTTCTGACCGCGGACCTGGTTGAGGAACCGGGTGAAGAGATAGTGGCTATCCTGCGGGCCGGGCGAGGCTTCCGGGTGGTACTGGACTGAAAAGATCGGCTTACCGTCGACGCTGAGGCCGGCATTGGAGCCGTCGAACAGCGAGATGTGGGTCTGCGTCACGCCGGACGGCAGGCTCTCGGCATCCACGGCAAAGCCATGGTTCATAGAGGTGATCTCGACCTTGCCGGTGGTCAGGTCCTTGACCGGATGATTGGCGCCGTGGTGGCCCTGATGCATCTTGGACGTCTTGCCGCCGACGGCGAGGCCGAGCAGCTGATGACCAAGGCAGATGCCGAACATCGGCTTGCCGGTTTCCATGAGCGCCTTGATGGTCGGGACGGCGTATTTTCCAGTGGCGGCCGGGTCGCCCGGGCCGTTGGAGAGGAAGATGCCGTCAGGATTGTGCGCCAGGATGTCCTTGGCGGTGGCAGTGGCCGGCACGACCGTGACCTTGGCGCCCTGATCGGCGAGGCAGCGCAGGATGTTGCGCTTGGCGCCGTAGTCGACCGCCACGATGTGGAACTCAGGGTTCTCCAGCGTGCGGTAGCCGTCCTCCCAGGTCCAGGTCTGCTGGTCCCAGTGATAGGTCTGGGCGGTTGTAACTTCCTTGGCGAGGTCGAGACCTTCGAGACCCGGGAAGGCCTTGAGCTCGGCCTGGATCGAGGGCTCGTGGAAGTAGCCATCAGGCGCGTGGGCAATGACGCCATTGGGCATGCCCGACTCGCGGATGCGCGCCGTCAGGGCCCGGGTGTCGATGCCGGTGATGCCGATGATGTTGCGCTTTTTCAGCCAGGCATCGAGCTTTTCCATCGAGCGGTAGTTCGACGGATTGGTGATATCGGCGCGCAGCACGCAGCCGCGCACGCCCGAAAGGGCGGCCATGTTCACCGTCTCGATATCTTCGTCGTTGGTGCCGACATTGCCGATATGGGGGAAGGTGAAGGTGATGATCTGGCCGGCATAGGAGGGATCGGTGAGGATCTCCTGGTAGCCTGTCATTGCCGTGTTGAAACACACCTCGCCGGCGGCATGGCCGACCGCGCCAATCCCGCGGCCTTCGAGGCGCGTCCCGTCCGCAAGGATCAGGAGGGCGGTCGCAGGCGTGTTCTGCCAGCCAGTCATGGCGGGGTCTCCGGGGTTCAGCGCTATCGGTTGAGGCTTCTCCCTAGAAGAGAGGACCTCCGAGCGCAAGTGGCGCAGGGCGATTATTGCGCCTATATGGGTCGCAAAACACTCACTCACAAGCGGAGACAGTTCATGCGCGAGGCAATCGGCGAGGCGTACAAGACTGCGATGAAGGCCGGCGACAAGCGCCGCACGGCGACCCTGCGGTCGATCAATGCAGCCATCAAGGACAAGGATATCGAGGCCCGCGGGCTGGGCAAGGAAGCGCTCAGCGATGCCGATATCCTGCCGATGCTGCAAAAAATGGTGAAGCAGCGCGAGGAGAGTCTGGCGATCTTTACGCAGGCCGGCCGCGAGGACCTGGCTGTGGTGGAGCGCGAGGAGATCGCGATTCTCAATGAGTTCCTGCCCAAGGGTATGAGCGAGGCGGAAATCGACACGGCGATCCGCGACGCCATCGCCAAGACCGGCGCTGTCGGCGGCAAGGACATGGGCAAGGTGATTGCGGCGCTCAAGGCCGAGTATCCGGGCCGGATCGATTTCGGCAAAGCATCGGCGAAGGTGAAGGCGGCGCTGGGCTGAGGAGGCCGCTGTGACCTCGCCCGCCGTATCGCTGCCCGAGTTCGATGCAGTCGCGAATGCCGCGCTGGCGCAGTTGCCGCTGCGGCAGGTGCCGGAAGGCGCGGTGCTGTTTCGACCGGGCGACGATGCTGCCGGTTTCGTGCTGGTGCGGGAGGGGATCGTGGCAGTCCATCTGACCGGCAAGTCCGGCCGAGAGCTGTCGCTCTATGAAGTTGCGCCGGGACAGACGTGTGTGCAGACCACACTTTGCCTGCTGGGGCAGGTGAGCTACTCGGCCGAGGCGGTGGCGCGGACGGCGGTGAAACTGACGATCGTCCCCAAGGCGCTGTTCCAGCGGTTGCTGGCGGAGTCTCCTGCTTTCCGTGACTTCGTGTTCCGGGCGCTGGGCGATCGCCTGGCCGATGTCACCAACGTCCTCGAGCAGGTCGCGTTTGTGCGCATCGAAGCCCGGCTGGCGCAAGAATTGCTGCGGCGCGCCGGAGGTGACAGCGCGGTGACGGCGACACACCAGGAGCTGGCGGCGGCCATCGGCTCGGTGCGGGAGGTGGTGTCGCGGCGACTCGAAGGTTTGGCCAAACTGCAGCTGGTTGCTCTGGATCGCGGCCAGGTGCGGATTGTCGATCGGCGCGGTCTGGTCGAGATGGCACAAAATTTTGCGTCTGTGTGACGTGGTCACCGACGCGGCCTTCGGACCGTGACAGTCTCAGCCTCAGCAACCGGGCAGGCCCGCCCGAACTGAAGGAGAGACAAATGTTCAAGAACAATGTTGGGATGATCGATCGTGTCATTCGCGCGATTATTGGCGTAGCGGCGCTTGCCGCGTTCTTCCTGCTGCCCGACGCCAGCTGGCGCTGGTGGCTGCTGATCGGCATCGTACCCCTGGCAACGGCGGCGCTGGGCACGTGTCCGCTCTACACGATCCTCGGCCTTTCGACATGCCCGGTGAAGCGGGCCTGAGTTACGAAGCTTAGGGCCTCTATCGGCGTCCGGCATTCCAGGACGCGGCGGCGATAGCTGCTGCTGCGAGGGAAGCGAGGACGCCGATCAGGGGCAGGCTAGGATAGCCCCAGTTTGCCTCCAGGGCAGCGGCGCCGATTGAGGCGCCCAGCGCGATGCCGATGTTGAAGGCCGTCGGTACCAGCGGCGAGGCGAGGTTCGGCGCGTCGGCCGCTGCCTTGAGAATACGCGTCTGGGCAGGGGCGCCAAAGCCGAAGCTGAGGCCGGACCAGAGCACGATGCAGACGGCCATGACCCAGACATTGGCGCCGAAGAGCCAGATGACGCCGTAGACAGCGGCGGCAGCGAGCAGCATGCCGACGAGGGTTGGCATCAGCTTCCAGTCGGCAAGACGCCCGCCGACCAGTACGCCAGCCGTGGAGCCGACACCGAAAAGCAGAAGCAGCCACGGGACCCAGTCGGCTGGTACGCCAGTGATCTCGGTGAGATAGGGCGCGATGTAAGAAAACAGCGAGAACTGGGCGATCATGGCGACCATGACGACGAGGAAGGTCATCCAGATCGCTGGGCGGGCGAGGATGCGGACTTCGTCGCCGAGGCTTGAGGCGGCGCGGGTTTCGGCCGGGCTGGGCGGGACGAATATGGCGATGGCGGCTGTCGCCACGAGGCCGAGAATGCCGACAGCCCAGAAGGTGGCACGCCAGCCGAAGGCGTTGCCAATGGCAGTGCCGGCGGGGACGCCGATGATGTTGGCGACAGTGATACCGGCCAGTAGCAGCGCTACGGCGCGACCGGCTTTGCCGGGGCCGGCGATGCGGGTGGCGGTGATGGCGGCGACGCCGAAATAGGCGCCGTGGCCGATCGAGACCAAGAGGCGCGCGACCATGAGCAGTGTGTAATCTGGCGCGATGGCGCAAAGCGCCTGGCCGGCGGTGAAGATGCCGACGAGGAGGAGCAGCGCCGATTTGCGCGGCATGCGGGCCAGGGCAAGGGTCACCAGCGGTCCGCCGATGGCGACGCCGATGGCATAGGCGGAGATCAGCAGGCCGGCGGTGGGAATGGTGACACCGAGGTCGGCCGAGACGTCGGGTAGAAGTCCGGCGATGACGAATTCGGCGGTACCGATGCCGAAGGCGGCGAGGAAAAGGGCAAATATCGGAAGCGGCATCGCATCAACCAAATAACGATATAAAGATGTCTTTATATGATGGAGTGGGGTGACCGCAAGGGCGTGGCCCTGGCGAGGCGCCGTGGCCAGAAAAGAGCATGAGGTCGTGATCCCTCCCTATCACCCGTGTCACCCCAGCGAAAGCTGGGGTCCATCGGCCACCTGTTCGGGCCGAGAGGTGGAT
>JACDQI010000169.1 GCA_015657675.1 Devosia sp. | reverse complement strand
TTGATCTTGGCTTCCTTGAACTCGACATGCTTGCGCACCACCGGGTCGTACTTCTTGTACGAGAGCTTCTCGGTCTGGGTCGGGGCGTTCTTCTTGGTCACGTAGAAGAGCCGGTGTCGGCAGTGGAAACCAGCCGGATCTTGATCGAATTGGCTTTTGCCATGGCAGTCATCCTTACGGGGTACGCCGACACATCCGCGGCGAAGCTGTTGAGACGGGAATGCCGGAGCCTTCCCTGAAATTCGTGCGCCACCTACTAAGGATTTGCGCCAGAATGTCAAGTTCGGCAGCGTCAGGCCCAGCGCCTAGCTTTTGGCGCGCTGGGCCGGGTCGAAGCCGTGCATGTAGTTGGCCCACTGCAAGCCGACCACGGCGCCCTTGATGGAGGGCAGCATGGCGAGCGGCATGATCAGCGCCAGCGGCACCATGGTGGCCAGGTACACCCAAGGTGCCTGTGGGGCGAAGGCCTCGAGTTCGAGCATCAGCCCGATGATGATGTGCCCGACGATGATGATCGAGAGATAGGGCGGCAGGTCGTCGGCCTTGTGCCATTTCAGCTCTTCGCCGCAGACATTGCAGGTATCGGCGACCTTGAGATAGGCGCGGAACAGCTTGCCCTCGCCGCAGTTCGGGCAGCGGCAGCGCAGGCCCCTGCCGATCGCCTTCCAGACCACGCGGGGTTCGTGGTCTGCATGAACTTCGACACTCATTGCGCCTCTTGCCGTGACTGTGGGGTCGACCCTTGGGCCCGTAGCTTGCAGATGGGCGCTTTACATTGCGTTTCCCAGACGACGGATTGCCGCGGCTGCCTTCCGACAGCAGCTCGAAACGCAGCGCCCCGGCGACGGGGGCCGCTTCCAGCAGGCGGACGCTGACGCTGTCGCCGAGCCGGAACATCTCGTTGGTGCGGTCGCCGATCATCGCCTGCTGCTCTTCGACATAGCGGTAGTAATCGCGCCGATGGTGGAGGCGGGAATGAAGCCGTCCGCCCCGGTTTCGGTCAGCCGCACGAAGAGGCCTGAGCGCGTCACGCCGGAGATGCGCCCCTCGAAGCGGGCGCCGATCTGGCCGGCGAGGAACTGTGCCAGCAGACGGTCCGAGGTTTCCCGCTCGGCGGCCATGGCCCGCCGCTCGGTCGACGAGATGTGCTGGGCAATGCCCTGCAGCTTGGAGATCTCGCTGTCCGAAAGCCCGTCGTCACCCAGCTTGAGAGCCGTGATCAGTGCCCGATGCACGATGAGGTCGGCGTAGCGTCGGATCGGCGAGGTGAAATGGGCGTAGCGGTCCAGATTCAGGCCGAAATGACCGTAGTTCTCGGCGGAGTACTCTGCCTGCGCCTGGCTGCGGAGCACCATCTCCGACACCTGCTCGACCTTGCCGGAGTCGCGCGCCTTGGCGAGCACGCGGTTGAAATCCTGCGGACGGACAGTGTCGGTCTTGTTGAAGGGCAAGTCGAGCGAGCCAAGGAACTCGCGCAGGGCCAGCAGCTTTTCCGGGCTCGGCGTGTCGTGGACGCGGTAGAGCAGGGGCGTGTGATGCTTCTCCAGCGTCTCGCGGCCGCCACGTTCGCGGCGATCATCATTCTTCGATCAGCCGCATCGCCTCCAGCCGCTCGGGAATGCGGATATTTGCGACCATGCCCTTGTCGTCGAGGATGATCTTGCGTTCAGGCAGGTCCAAATCGAGCGGCGAACGCGCCGTGCGGGCCCGAACCATTGCCTCATAGGCGCGCCAGAGCGGCTTGAGAACGGCTTCGAGCAGCGGTCCGGTCTTGTCGTCCGGATTGCCGTCCATGGCTGCCTGCGCCTGCTGGTAACTCAGCTTGGCGGCGGAGCGGAACAGTACGCGATGGAAGCTGTGGCGGAGCTTCCTGCCGTTGGAGTCGAACACCATGCGGACGGCGAGAGACGCCTTGTTGGCGCCTTCCTTGAGCGAACCCAGTTCGTTCGAAATACGCTCGGGCAGCATCGGCACGACGCGGTCCGGGAAGTAGACCGAGTTGCCGCGCAGATAGGCCTCGCGGTCAAGTGCGGTACCCGGGCGCACATAGGCGGCAACATCGGCGATGGCGACCGTGACGATATGGCCGCCCGGATTGGCCTTGTCGTCGTCCGGCTGCGCATGGACCGCGTCGTCGTGGTCCTTGGCGTCGGGTGGGTCGATGGTGATGAGCGGAATGTCTCGCCAGTCCTCGCGGCCCTTGAGCTCAACCTCCCGCGTGGCCTCGGCCTCGTCCAACACGGCCTTGGGAAAGCGATAGGGGATGTCGAGGGCGTGGATGGCGATCATCGACACCGCGCCTTCGGAATTTGGATTGCCGATGACCGCAACCACCCGGGCCCGCGGAATCATCAGCCGGCCGGTCATCTTGACCTCGACTTCGACCAGGTCGCCGTCGCGGGCGTCGCCCAGGTCGCCCTGCTGGATCCGCATTTCCTTCTGCTTGCGGTCGACCGGCACCAGCCGGGCGCCTTCATTGTCCATGCGCACGATGCCGATCTGGCCGCGGCGCGGCTTATCGAGGATCTTCATCGGCCGGGCGGTGTAGACCGGCACAGCGCCATCGCCCGGATGGATGCGGGCAAGAATGCGATCGCCCGGCGCCGGAACGACTCGGTCGTCGGGCTTGAGGTTGAGAGTGACGCGCGGTTTTTCGCCGTCCTCTTCGGTCCAGTTGGCCGGGAAGGCGTGCATGACTTCGGGGTCGGCGTCGCCCGGAATATCGAGGACGGTGACGGCGGGGAGGGCGGCAACCGGGCGAATCTGCTTACGCCGGCGGGCGATCAGCCCATCGCCCTCCATCTCCTTGAGCAGCACCTTGAACGGCGTGCGCATGTCGCCCTTGATGCCAAAGTGCTTGGCGAGGTCGCGCTTGCCGTCGATGCCTGGCTCTTTCGCCATGACATCGAGGATCGCCTCACGCGACGGCAATTCCCCGGTGAGGAACTGGCGCGGACGGTTCGGGCCGATTTTTGGATTTGGTTTTTTGATTCTGGCCATTGGGGCTTTTCGTGTGAGGTTGATAGATAGGACAGGTGACGCCGCTTGCCAAATCGTGTTCGGCGCGGCGCGGATTGCGCGGTGGGCCAAAGAGCCTGTCGCTGCCAAGGAAGCTGCATGACCATTCCCTTCTTCGACGGCCACAATGATACCCTCCTCAAACTGCTGGAACGCGACAGGGGGGCACGCGAAGCGGCCTTCATCGATGGATGGCCGGCGGCCAATATCGATGCGCCGCGGGCCAAGGCCGCCGGCATGGCGGGTGGTTTTTTCGCCATGTTCCCGCCTCCGGTGAAGACACCGCTGTCAGCGGTGGTCGCGACGACCGCCTCGCCGTCCGGCACCTTGCCGCCGGAGCTGGCCATCGCCGACGCGCAGACCTCGACCAATGCGATGGCTGGACTGCTATTTCGACTGGAGCGGGCAGGGGCGTTGACAGTCTGCCGCGACGTGCCGGCGCTACGGGCGGCCTTCGCAGCCGAACGGCTTGCAGCGATCTTTCACATCGAGGGTGCTGAGGCGATCGACACTGACTTCGATTCACTCGAAACGCTCTATGCGGCCGGTCTGCGTTCGCTCGGCATCGTCTGGAGCCGGGCCAATGCGTTCGGGACCGGCGTGCCGTTCCGCCACAATGCCGATCCCGATATCGGGCCCGGCCTCACCGATGCCGGCAAGGAGCTGGTCCGCGTCTGCAACCGTATGGGCGTGTTGATCGATCTCAGCCATCTCAACGCCGCCGGCTTCCGCGACGTTGCCGCAATCACCGATCGGCCGCTGGTGGCGACGCATTCGAACGTCCACGCCATCAGCCCGCACGCTCGCAATCTTACCGACTGGCAGCTGGCGGCGATCCGAGAATCGCGCGGCGTTGTGGGCCTCAACTTTGCCACCGGCTTCCTGCGCCCCGACGGGCAGATGCGGGCTGACACCGACATTGACATCATGGTCCGGCACGTCGAAGCCCTAGTCGAAGCCCTCGGCGAGGACGGCGTGGCGCTGGGATCGGACTTTGATGGCGCCATGATGCCGGCGAGCATCGGCGACGTCACCGGCGTGCCCAAGCTGCTGCAGGCGCTGCTCGACAAGGGTTTTGGCGAACCGCTGGTGCGCAAGATCGCGCTGGAGAACTGGCTCGGCGTGCTGGAGCGGACCTGGTAGGTCGGGGGAGCTCTGTCGCCGGGCGGGCGTGTCCCCTCCCCGCAGGGGGAGGGTGACCTGACTGAGGGTGCGTTTGGCTAGAACGGCGTGTCTTCTGGCTCTGTGCTCTTGGTTGCCTTCTTTGCGGCCGGCTTCTTGGCCACAGCCTTCTTGGCCGCCGGTTTGTCAGCCTTGGCTGTAGCTGTCTTCTTGGCGGGTGCCTTCTTGGCTGCAGCCTTGCGGGCGGGCTTCTTGGCGCCACTGGCTTCAGCGCGGGCCTTGATCAGTTCGAGCGCCTGCTCGAGCGTCACTTCAGCCGGCACCATGGTTTTGGGCAGGGTGGCGTTGACCTTGCCCTGGTTCACATAGGGGCCGTACTTGCCCTCACGGACGCTGATCGCGCCGTCATCGTGCTCGAAAGTCTTGATCGCCGCCGGCGTGCCACGGGCGCCGCCCTTGCCGAACCGACCGCCGCCTGCCGCCTTGGCAGCCAGCAGGTCGACGGCACGGTTTAGCCCGACAGTGAACACTTCTTCGACGTCCGGCAGGTTCGCATAGGTGCCGTCATGCAGGATGAACGGGCCGTAGCGGCCAAGGCCGGCCGAGATCGATTTGCCGGTTTCCGGGTGGTCGCCGACAATGCGCGGCAGCTTCAGCAGCTGCAGGGCCTGATCCAGCGTCAGCGTGCCCGGCGTCCAGCCCTTGGGCAGTGACGAGCGCTTCGGCTCGGCGCCTTCGCCAAGCTGCACATAGGGTCCGAACCGGCCCGACTTGAGCAGCACCTGCTCGCCTGACTCGGGGTCGGTTCCCAGAATACCGTCGCCGGAAGCCTGCTCGGTGGCACCGGTTGCGGCGTCCGAGAGCTGCATGGTGTGGCGACATTCGGGATAGTTCGAGCAGCCGATGAAGGCGCCGAACTTGCCCAGCTTGAGCGAGAGCGTGCCGGTGCCGCAGGTCGGGCAGCGGCGCGGATCGCCGCCATCCGCCTTGGGCGGGAAGATGTGGTCGGCCAGCATCTCGTTGAGCGCATCGAGCACGTCGGTGACGCGGAGCTCTTTCATTTCCTGGGCGTGACCGTTGAAATCGGCCCAGAAGAGCCGAAGCACTTCCTTCCAGTCGAGCTTGCCGTCAGAGATGAGGTCGAGTTGCTCTTCGAGCGAGGCGGTAAAGCCGAACTCGACATAGCGGGTGAAGAATTTCTCGAGGAACGCCGTCACCAACCGGCCGCGGTCCTCGGGATAGAGGGCGCGCTTTTCCAGTTTGACGTAGTCGCGGTCCTGCAGAACGGTAATCGTTGCCGCATAGGTGGAGGGCCGGCCGATGCCGAGCTCTTCCATCTTCTTGATCAGGCTGGCTTCGGTAAAACGCGCCGGCGGCTGGGTAAAGTGCTGCTCGATGACGGTTTCGTCGAGTTTTGGACGATCCCCGACGGCCAGCGGAGGCAGCTCGCGCGAATCCTCGTCGTCCTCATCGGGCTGCCGGTCGGCGCTGGCTTCGACGCCATAAAGCGCTAGAAAGCCCGGGAAGGTAACTACCGAGCCGGTGGCGCGCAGTTCGATGGCACGCGGCGTGCCGGCGACCTGGATATCGGCCGTGGTGCGCTCGATCTCGGCCGACTTCATCTGGCTGGCAAGGGTGCGGCGCCAGATCAGCCCGTAGAGTTTCTGCTGGTCGGCATCGCGCAGCGTGTTGGGATGCCGGAACATGTCGGTCGGGCGGATGGCTTCGTGCGCTTCCTGCGCGTTCTTGGCCTTGGTTTGGTAGATGCGCGGCTTGTCGGGCAGGTATGCGTCGCCAAACTCCTTGGCGATGGCGCGGCGCGCCGCCTCGATGCCTTCCGGCGCCATCTGCACGGCGTCGGTACGCATATAGGTGATGATGCCTTCCTCGTAGAGCCGCTGCGCAATCTGCATCGTCCGGTTGGGCGAAAAGCCCAGGCGCGATGAGGCGTCCTGCTGCAGGCTCGAGGTGGTGAAAGGCGCGTAGGGGTTGCGCTTGGTCGGCTTCTTGTCGACGGCGGTGACCGAGCAGACACCATTGTCGATGGCCGTCATCAGCGCCTTTGCTTCGTCGCCGGTTGCAATGTCGAGCTTGTCGGTCTTCTTGCCATCGACCGAATAGAGCCGCGCCTCAAAGGATTTTCCCTTTTCGGTGAGCTTGGCGACGACGGACCAGTATTCCTGGGCCTTGAAGCGCTCGATCTCGGATTCGCGATCGCAGACGAGGCGCAGGGCCACGGACTGCACGCGGCCGGCCGAACGCGAGCCCGGCAGCTTGCGCCAGAGGATCGGCGAGAGCGTAAAGCCCACCAGATAATCGAGGGCCCGGCGCGCCAGATAGGCGTCGACCAGCGGCTCGTCGATCTGGCGCGGATGCTTCATCGCTTCCAGGATCGCCGGCTTGGTGATGGCGTTGAACACGACGCGGCTGACCGGCTTGTCCTTGACCAGCTTTTTCTGCCGCAGCACGTCGAGCACGTGCCAGGAAATGGCCTCGCCTTCGCGATCAGGGTCGGTCGCCAGGATCAGTTCATCGGCGTCCTTGAGGGCATTGCCGATGTCGGTAAGCCGCTTCTTGGAGGCCGTATCGACCTCCCAGCTCATGGCAAAGTCCTCGTCAGGACGCACCGAGCCGTCCTTGGCCGGCAAGTCGCGCACGTGGCCGAAACTGGCGAGGACTTCATAGTCCTTGCCCAAATAAGTGTTGATTGTCTTGGCTTTGGCCGGACTTTCAACGATGACCAGTTTCATGCTCGACGCCGCTTTCGAGGAGGTTCTTGAACGCGGCGCAACATGGTGAAGGCGCTATGGGCTGTCAACCTACCCGACGGGCAGCGGCGCCATTCCCCTTTAGGGGAAGAAATTTGGGGAGACTCAGACCCGCAGCGCGAGCAGTTGGCCGCTCGACCATTCGATGCGACCATCGAGGTCGAGTTCGAGCAGCAGGGTCTGCACGGTTCCCACTGGAAGCCGGAGTGAGGCGATGAGGTCGTCCACCGCGACCGGGGTGACGCTCAGGGCGCCCAGCAGCCTTTCGCGTTCGTCCGCGCTCGGCGGCCGGTCGTCGAGAATATCGACATCGGGCAGCCAGTCGGGCTCGAACAGGTTTTCGCGCGCGGGGTCGGCAGTCGCCAAAACCTCGATGATGTCGGCGGCCGAGGTGATGAGCCGCGCGCCCTGCTGGATCAGCGCATTGCCGCCCTCGGCGCGCGGGTCGAGCGGGGAGCCGGGAACGGCGAAGACTTCGCGGTTCTGGTCGAGCGCCAGACGGGCTGTGATGAGCGAGCCGGAGCGCTTGGCCGCTTCCACGACAACGACGCCGAGCGACAAACCCGACACCAATTGGTTACGTCTCGGGAAGTCCCGGGCCCGCGGTTCCCAGCCCAGCGGCATCTCGGTCACCAGCATGCCACCCTGCGCCACGATCTGTTCGGCCAGCGGGATGTTCTCTTCGGGGTAGATACGGTCCATGCCGCCCGCGAGCACGGCGACTGTGCCGGTCCGCAGGCTCGCGTGGTGGGCGGCAGCGTCGATGCCGCGGGCGAGGCCCGAGACCACGACATAGCGCGCATCACCCAGGTCCTGGGCGAGCAGGCGCGTCATCTTCTGTCCGGCGGTCGAGGCATTGCGAGCCCCGACGATGCCGACGGTGCGCTGCAGTTCCAGATCCTCGCCGCCGATGACGGAGATCAGCGGCGGGGCACCGGCGATGTAGCGGAGCAGGGGCGGGTAGTCGGGTTCGCCCGAACCGACCATGCGGCCGCCCAGGGCTTCCAGACCCGCCAGTTCATCCTCTGCCTCGCCCACCGAGGGAATGCGGGACGGACGCCCGAGGCGCTGGTTGATGGCGGGCAGGGCGGCAAGCGCTGCCTCGGCCGAGCCTTCGCGGTTGATCAACTGCCGAAATGTTTGCGGTCCGACATTGTCGGTCCGGATCAGGCGCAGCCAGGCGACGCGTTGGGACGGGCTCAGCGGATTGCCGTCCCGTCTGGACATGGCGCTATTCGGTCTTGGGCTTTTCCGAACCGATCTTCGGCTCGGTGCCGTCCCAGAGGCGACGGATATTCGCCCAATGCCGATAGTAAAGCACCAGCGTCATCACTCCACAGGTGGCCGCCAGCGCCAGGGCGCTGTCCTCGGTGCCGGCAAGACCGTAGGCAAAGACCGGCGCCGTGGCCGAGGCAGTCAGCGCAGCGAGGGAGGAGAACTTGCGGGTAAAGGCGATCAGCAGCCAAACGCCGCAAAAGACGACGCCGACCAGCCAATTGAGCCCGAGCAGGACGCCGATATACGTGGCAACACCTTTGCCGCCCTTGAAATTCAGCCAGACCGGAAAGACGTGCCCGGCGAAGGCAGCAAGGCCAGCGAGATAGACCACCCACTCGGACGGGGCATTGGCCGGCGCGCCGAGCAGCGGGATGAGCACGAAGCGGGCGAGCAGCACGGCTGCGGCGCCCTTGCCACCATCGAGAAGGAGCGTGGCGGCCGCCAGCCCCTTGTTGCCGGTACGCAAGACGTTGGTGGCGCCGATATTGCCCGAGCCGATGGCACGGATATCGCCCATGCCGGCGGCGCGAGTCAGCAGCAGCCCAAAGGGGATCGACCCCAAGAGGTATCCGATGACGATGGCGACGATCCAGATCATGCGAGGGCCCCCTCCGATGCGGCAGCATGGCTGAACACGCGCTTGCCTGCAACGAGTGTGTGCATGACGGCACCGGTCATCCGCGCTCCCTCGAATGCCGTGTTGCGTGAGCGCGACACGATCCCGGATTCCGCCACCACCCAGGGGAAGTCCGGATCGAAGACAATGAGATCGGCCGGCGCACCCGGTGCCAGGCGACCAGAGGGCAGGCCGAGGATGTCGGCCGGCCGGCTGGTCAGCGCCCGCAGCACAGTGAGCAGTGGCACGTCGCCCGAGTGCACGAGGCGCAGAGCGGCGGCCAGCAGTGTCTCAAGCCCGATGGCCCCATCCGAGGCTTCAGCGAAGGGCTGTCGCTTCACTTCGCTGTCCTGCGGGTCGTGGGCTGAATGGATGACGTCGATGGCGCCGGACTTCAGGCCCTCGATGACAGCGCGGCGGTCGTCCTCGGAGCGCAAGGGCGGCGACAGCTTGAAATAGCTGCGATAGGGCGCCACGTCGTTCTCGTTAAGCGACAGATTGTTGATCGAGATGCCGCACGAGACCGCAGCGTTGCCGTGGCGGGCTGCGGCCATCAGCGTCACGGCGCCAGCGGTCGAGACCTGCGCGGCGTGGTAGCGCGCGCCGGTGAGGGCCGCCAATTGTAGGTCGCGGGCCAGCGGAATAGTCTCCGCCTCGGCCGGGATGCCCTTGAGACCGGAGAATGTCGCCAGAGGCCCTTCGTTCATGACCCCGTCGCCGACCAGCGTCTTGTCGGCCACATGGTGCAGCACCGGTAGGTCGAAATTGCGCGCATAGGTAAAGACGGCGCGCAGCAGCCCGGCTGACTGAATGGAGTGCCGCCCATCGGCGAGGCCGACCGCGCCGGCTTCCTTGAGCAGTCCGAATTCGGTCAGCTCTTCGCCGCGCAGGCCTTTGGTGATGGCGGCGGCGGGGAGCACGTTGACCAATGCTGTGTCGCGAGCCCGACGGATGATGAAGTCCACCAGCGCGCCATCGTCGATCACCGGATTGGCGTCCGGCATCAGTACGAAGCTAGTCACACCTCCTGCCGCCGCCGCTTTGCCAGCGGTAGCAAGGGTTTCCCGGTACTCGTAACCCGGCTCGCCGGTGAACACCCGCATGTCGATAAGGCCCGGAGCCACGCAGAGCCCACCGGCATCGAGAACCGTCGCGCCGTCGGGAATGCCTTGCGGCGCGCCTTCGGCGAGCGACACGATCTTGCCGTCGGCAACGAGCAGCGCGCCACGGAGATCGCGGTTGGTCGCCGGATCGAGGATGCGGGCATTGCGAATGACGGTAGAGCTCATGCCGACACCTGTGTGGCATCGGCGAGCAGTGCATCGAGCACTGCCATGCGCACGGCGACGCCCATTTCCACCTGCTCGTTGATCACGGAGCGGGCGCTGTCGGCGATGGCTGGGTCGATCTCGACGCCGCGGTTCATCGGACCCGGATGCATAACGATGGCGTCGGGCTTGGCGAGCGCCAGCTTTTCGGCATCAAGGCCATAGAACCGGTAGTACTCGCGGACCGAGGGGATCATCTTGCCATTGGCGCGCTCATGCTGCAGCCGCAGCATCATGACCACATCGGCACCTGCAAGCCCTTCTTCCATATCAGTAAAAACCTCTGTGGCGAGGCCTTCGATGCCGCGCGGCAGGAGGGTGCGCGGGGCGATGACGCGGGTGCGCGCCTGCATGGCGCCGAGCAGCAGCAGGTTCGACCGGGCGACGCGGGAATTGGCAATGTCGCCGCAAATGGCGACAGTTAGCCCGGCCAGCCGGCCCTTGTGACGGCGGATGGTGAGGGCATCGAGCAGCGCCTGGGTAGGGTGCTCATGCGCGCCATCGCCGGCATTGATCACCGAGCAGCCGACCTTCTGGCTCAGCAGTTCCACCGCGCCTGAAGCGGGGTGGCGGACGATGATGACGTCGGGCTGCATGGCGTTGAGAGTTGCGGCCGTGTCGATCAGGGTCTCGCCCTTGGTGATCGAGGAGTGCGCACCGACATGTTGGTGACCTGCGCGCCCAGCCGCTTGCCGGCGATCTCGAAGCTCGCTTGTGTGCGGGTCGAGGGCTCGAAGAAGAGGTTAATCTGGGTCTTGCCCGAGAGCGTCGGCAACGTTTTGCGCGGCTGTCGGGAGACCGGGATCATCGCCTCGGCGCGATCCAAAAGATCAACGATCTCATACTGGTTGAGCTGGGAAATGCCGAGCAGGTGGCGATGCTGGAAAGGGGCCATGCGTCCGTCCGTGCGACTGCGGCGGGGTCTAGCCGACCCACCCGCAAATGTCGAGTTTATCTGCGCTTTATCCCCGGCGCAGGCGTTCGAGGACCCCTTGCAGGATGTAGCTGGCGGCGAGTTTGTCGACGACTTCGGCGCGGCGGTCGCGGCGGGTGTCGGCTTCGATCAGAGTGCGGGTGACGGCGGCGGTGGAGAGCCGCTCGTCCCAGAAGGCGATGGGGATTGAGGTTTTCTGCGCCAGGTTGCGAGCAAAGGCGCGGGTCGACTGAGCCCGCGGCCCCTCCGACCCATCCATGTTCAACGGCAAGCCAAGCACGATTCCGACGGCGGAATTATCTGCGATGAGTCGGAGTAGCTCGTCGGCATCTGCCGTGAATTTCTGTCGCTTGATGGTGACCAGTGGCGTCGCCGAGTAGCGCATGCCGTCCGAGATGGCGACGCCGATGGTCTTGGTGCCCAGATCGAGACCGAGCAGCTTGCCCGTAGCGGGAAGATCGAGGACGTCGGTCAAGGAGGTGTCCCGGGGTTGCCATCGCGACGGCGGTCGCTCAGGACTATCTGCAACTTTGTCGAGGCGACTGCAATGAAACTCACCTGGTTCGGCGGCACCACCCTGCGGCTCCATATCGGCGGCCGGATGCTGGTAGTCGACGCCGAGGGCGCGCCGGACTGGATCGATCGCACCGAACTGCTCTCAGGTGCAGACCGTGCGTTTGCGCTGGGGGACGAACTGCCCCAGATCGATCCGCAGCGTTTCCAGCCGCGCAAGGTCGGGGCGCTGATCGATACGGGCGAGGAACTGCCGGAGGTGCTGGTGCACCGGGCGGGGCCCGATGCGGTACTGATCGAGGCAGTGGGAGAATCGCCGCTGCTCCTGGTGACTGGACCAGTCGAAGGGTTCGGCCGGTGGGCCCGCGACGCGGTGGTGGTCCTTTCCGGCCGCGAGATGCAGGCGACGGCGCTGTCGGTGATGGACGAGATCGGGCCGCGGCTTATCGCCATTGCCGGCGCCGATGCGGCGGTGGAAGCGGTGATCGAGGCGATCCGCGACCGCCTCGACGGCACCGGGCTGATGGCGCTCGAGCCGGGAATGGCACTGGAAGTCTGATCGGACCCATCAAGCAAATTTGGTGTTCAAGCCGGCTTTCCGTTGCTATTGAGCGCCTGAACGAGCCTTTCGGAGCCTGACCTCATGTCGATCGACGCCGCCACCGTGAAGCGAATCGGACGCCTTGCCCGTATCCGGGTCGAGGAGAACGAGGTCGAAAAGTACCAGGGTGAGCTCAACGCCATGCTGGGCTTTGTCGAGCAGCTCAACGAAGTCGACGTGACCGGCGTCGAGGCCATGACCTCGGTGACCCCGATGACGTTGCGCCGCCGCGAGGACGTGATCACCGATGGCGGCTACGCCGAAAGGATCGTCGCCAACGCGCCGCTGAGCGAAGACAATTTCTTCATGGTGCCCAAGGTCGTCGAGTAGAAAATGGCCGTCACCATCGCGCCGGAGACGCCGCTGCAGGACGATGTCCGCGAGCTGGTGGCGCTGCTCAATGCCCACCTCCTGCCGCTCTCGCCCATCGAGTTCCAGTTCAAGATGACGGTCGAGCAGATGGCGGGCGCCGACACCACGCTGCTGGTGGCGCGCAACGAGACCGGCCGGGCCGTCGGTATGGGCGCCATCAAGCAGCACTCGCCGGAGATGGCTGAAGTCAAGCGCATGTACACCCGCCCCGAAGTGCGCGGGCAGCGCGTCGGCACGGCCATCCTGCAGGCACTCGAAGCGCTGGCGCAGCAACGAAATCTGCGCGTTCTGATGCTCGAAACCGGCAGTGCCGAGACCATGCCGGAGGCCCACCGGCTCTACGAGCGGGGCGGCTTTGCGCGGCGCGGCGCCTTCCTCGATTACCCTGACAGCGTCCATTCCGCCTTTTTCGAGAAATCATTGGCCGCCAAGCCCGGCCGCTGAACTTGCGATAACCCCGCTTCGGCTATAGGAACGGGCAAACACTGCCTCGAAGCGAGCCGAACGCCTTGACCGACCTCACCCGCCTCACCCTTGCCGCCGCCCGCGCTGGTCTCAAGTCCAAGGATTTCACCTCCCTGGAGCTGACCGACGCCTATCTCAAGGCGATCGAGGCCGCGAACCCCAAGCTCAATGCCTATGTTGCCGTCACCGGCGAGCAGGCGCGCAATATGGCCAAGGCCAGCGATGCCAAGCTGCAGGCGGGGCAGGGCGGGGCGCTCGAAGGCGTGCCGCTCGGCATCAAGGACCTTTTCGCCACCAAGGGCGTCCATACCCAGGCGGCCAGCCACATCCTCGATGGCTTCAAGCCTGAGTACGAATCCACGGTCACCTCGAACCTCTGGCGCGATGGCGCCGTTATGCTGGGCAAGCTCAACATGGACGAGTTCGCCATGGGCTCGTCCAACGAGACCTCCTACTACGGCCCGGTGATCAACCCCTGGCGCGCAGAGGGCAGCAATGCCCAGCTGGTGCCCGGTGGCTCGTCGGGTGGTTCGGCCGCCGCCGTTGCCGCCTGGCTCTGCGCCGGCGCCACCGCCACCGATACCGGCGGCTCGATCCGCCAGCCAGCAGCTTTCACTGGAACGGTCGGCATCAAGCCGACCTATGGCCGCTGCTCGCGCTGGGGCGTCGTCGCCTTCGCTTCCTCGCTCGATCAGGCCGGGCCGATTGCCCGCACGGTCGAGGACAATGCGATCCTCCTCGCGTCCATGGCAGGCTTCGACCCCAAGGATTCGACAAGCGTCGAACTGGCCGTGCCGGACTTCGCGGCTGCCGTCGAACGCGGCGTGAAGGGCCTCGTCATCGGCATTCCCAAGGAATACCGCATGGACGGCATGCCGGCCGAGATCGAGGCGCTCTGGCAGCAGGGCATCGCCTGGCTCAAGGCCGAAGGCGCGGAAATCCGTGATATCTCGCTGCCGCACACCAAGTATGCGCTGCCAGCCTACTATATCGTCGCTCCCGCCGAAGCCTCGTCCAACCTCGCCCGCTATGACGGGGTGAAGTATGGCCTCCGGGTGACCGGCAAGGACATCACCGACATGTACGAGCTGACCCGCGCCAAGGGTTTTGGCGCGGAAGTGCGGCGCCGCCTGATGATCGGCACCTATGTGCTGTCGGCCGGCTACTATGACGCCTACTACGTCCGCGCCCAGAAGATCCGTACGCTGATCAAGCGCGACTTCGAGCTCGCCTTTGCCGCCGGCGTCGACACCATCCTGACCCCGGCCACCCCATCGGCTGCCTTCGGCATCGGCGATGAGGACATGAACGCCGATCCGGTCAAGATGTACCTGAACGACGTCTTCACGGTGACGGTGAACATGGCCGGGCTGCCCGGTATCGCCGTGCCGGCCGGCAAGGATGCCGGCGGCCTGCCGCTCGGCCTGCAGCTGATCGGCAAGCCGTTCGACGAGGAAACCCTGTTCGCGGCTGCCAGGGTCATCGAGCGCTCGGCTGCGACTGATTTCTCGCCCAAGCCGTGGTGGTGAGCATGTCGGCCGATATCTTCACCTCTGCCGACTGGTCTGCGCCGCCGAAGGATATGTCGAAGCCCTTGCAGGCGCTGTGGTGGATCCGCAAGGGCGAGTTCCGCGTCGGGCCGGAGTGGGAAGAGGCGCATGTCATCGTGCAGGCGCTCGAGGGCGTAGCCGAGTTCGACTGGGTGCACGCGCTGCTGCATTGGATCGAAGCCGACATGGGCAATGCCGACTACTGGTACCGCCGCGCCGGCAAGCGCCGGTCTGCCCCGAGCGTCAAGGCCGAGTGGGAACACATGGCCAAGACCTTGAGCGGGGTGACTGAGCACTAGAGCGCTGCGGTCTGCCTCATCCCTTCAGCCGATAGACCGAAATATGCGAGCGGGACTCGGCCGTGAACGGCGCGCCGTTCCAGTCGGCATGTCGGCTTTCCAGTTCGAAACCGGCGAGTTGTGCCATCAGATCGAGTTCGGCCGGCCAGACCCAGCGATGGGGGCTGCGAAACAGCTCGGCCTGCGGCGCGTCGCCGAAACGGAAATGGTGCGAGACCACGATCTGGTTGAGCAGATCGACGGTGTCGAGGCCGATATAGCCCGGCTCGGTGGCAAAGACCGTCGCGCCCTGGCCCGGCGGCAGGCGACGCAGGTCCGGCACCCAGAGTTCAACGAGAAAGCGCCCACCGGGCGAGAGGTGCCGCGCCGCATTGCGGAAACAGGCCACCTGTTCAGCCTGGGTCAGCACGTTCGAAATGCCGTTAAAGACGAGAAAGACCAGGGAAAATTGGCCGGGCACGGTCGCCTCGGTCATGTCGCCGAGTACCACGGGAATCTCGGCCTCCGACGCTTTCTCCCGAAGCTTTGCGAGCATCGGAGCGGCGATCTCCACGCCGCTCACCGCTACGCCGCGTTCGCGTAACGGAATGGCAACCCGTCCCGTGCCGATGGCGAACTCAAGCGCTGCGCCGCCCTCGGCGAGTTCGGCCAGCCGATCGACTGTCTGCGTCAGCAGGGCAGAGTCGAACATGCCGGTGCCGGGAGTGTCGTAAGTGGCCGCGGCCGCCTCGTTCCAGATGGTCTTGTGGTCCATACGTCGGAAGCTAGCGTCAAAGCTCCTTTTCCGCCAGTTCACGGAACGCATCGGGCACGGAGCGGGCCTTGTCCAGCGCCACAGGGCCATAGCCAATGGCGTCCCAACCGAAGCGGTCGCGGACCTTGTCGACGGCCTTGTCCGCCATCCAGCGGGCAGCGCCGCGGCGCGTGCCGGGGCGGTGCTTTTCATCGCCGAGGCCGAGCGGCAATTCGAGCTGTAGCATGGGCTGGCGCTCAAGATGACCGACCGAAATGGCGAGGAGCGAGATGAAACGTTCGTCGCGGTGATCGGCCAAGGCGCCACGCACCAGTTCTTCGGCGACTTCGGCCAGTGTGGACGTGGCCGAGATCGGGGCGGGCAGGGTCAGCGAGCGGGTGACGGCGCGCAGGTCGGCAAAGCGGACCCGCGCCGTGATGGTTCGACCCGATAGCAGCTTTGCCCGTAGTCGGGAGCCGATGCGGTCGGCAAGGTGGAGGAGGGCCGGGCGAAACACCGCTTCCACCGCCGGCTTGCGGCCGAGCGCCGACTGCGCGCCGGCCGAGTGGGCCCGCCGGTCGGTGACGATGTGGCGGGCGTCGCGGTTCCAGGCCAGCGCCGCCAGCTTGTCCCCGGCGGCCGGACCGAGAAGCCGGGTGAGGAGGCCACTCGAGGTCTGCGCCAGCTGGCCGATGGTGGATATGCCTTCGCCGGCCAGCTTCTCCCTGGTCACCGGGCCAACGCCCCACATCAGCTCGACCGGCAGGGCGTGCAGGAACTCGATCTCGTGCGCCGGGTCGACGACGACGAGGCCATCCGGCTTGGCCACCTGCGAGCCGATCTTGGCGAGGTGTTTTGTTCGCGCCACGCCGACCGAGATGGCAAGGCCCAGCTCCTCGCGGACGCGCTGCCGGATGGTGGCGGCGATGGTTGCGGGAGGCCCGAACAGATGTTCCGTGCCAGCGACATCGGCGAAGGCCTCGTCGATCGAGATGCGCTCGACCCGCGGGGTAAAGTCGCCCAAAATCTTTATGGCTGCGTCGCCATAGTGGGAATACTGGTCGAAGTGACCGCCAACGAAGATCAGCTCGGGACAGAGTTCCTTGGCCTTCCAGCCCGGCATGGGTGAGCGCACGCCGAACGCCTTGGCCTCGTAGGAGGCGGCGAGCACGATGCCGCCGCCGACCGCGATGGGCTTGCCGCGCAGGCTCGGGTCGAGCAGCTGTTCCACCGAGGCGTAGAACGCATCGAGATCGGCATGCAGGATCGTCGCCGCGTCGGCCATGACGGCACCTGGCTGTGGGTGGATAAGAACATAACAGGAACAAAATGGGCGAGAGTCAAGAGGCGGGATGACCGGTCACCGCATGATGACCGGTCGTTGTCGTCAACGGTTATCGACTTCGCTACGCACCAGTTCGAGGCCCCGCCGGGTGATCCGGTAGGGTTTGCCTTGCTGGCTGGCGACGGCCTGCTTGGCCTTGAGCTTGCGGAAGAGCAACAGCGGCAGAGCCGGCGCGCGCCAGCCATCGCGGGTGAAAAGTTCGACCGCGATGATGCGGCCTTTGCTGTCCTTGATCGGCGCGATGACGCCGCCCTGTGCGAGGGCGTGCAGCACCCGCTGTTCGTCGCGGGAAATGTCCATGGATATGCCTGGGAATGTGCTGAAAACACTTCGGTCGCGGCGTGCAGAGGCTGCGCCGCGGTCCGGTTCTCAAAACCCCGTCACCAAGTGGGACGGGGGGGTTACACAATCTCCGAGAGGCGAGACATAAGGCAGTTCCGTATACGAGGGTCCGCCGGGCAATCCGGCGGGCGGCATCAAAATAGCGTTTTCGTCCTATCCGGGCAACCGAGTGTTGAAATCGCCCAAAACTCCGTGCAAACCAGCACCACCATACGAAAGAAAGCCGCTGCCGTGACCAAGTCGCCTGCCGAATGCCAGACCAAGGAAGACGTGCGTGCCGAGATCGACCGGATCGATCAGGCGCTGCTGACCCTGTTTGCCGAACGGCACCGCTACGTGACGCGCATGGCGCAGATCAAGACCGATCCGCATGAGGCGCTCGACCCGGTCCGCATCGAGGCGGTGATCGGCAAGCAGCGCAAGCGCGCCGAAGAGCTGGAGCTCGACGAGGACCAGGCTGAGCTGATCTGGCGCACGCTGATCAGCTGGAACGTGAATTACGAGAAGGGTATCATCGCCGCGCGCAAGCGCTAGGAGTATCGCCCCGTTGGAGTAGCGACTATGACGGCCGTCATTCGCAAGGCCCTGGCATCGGAAGTCGAGATCCTGGCCGACATCGCCTATGTCGCCTGGGACAAGGACCTGCGGCCCTTGCTGTCGGGCCCGGCGGCCAATCGCGACCTCGAACGGCGCCGCATGAGCCACGAAGTGCACGCCAATCTCGAGCGGGTGGTCGTTGCCGATGTCGATACCGTGCCGGTCGGCTGGTGCAGCCGGGCGCGGGGCAGGGCTTACATCCCCTACCTCTTCGTTACCCCGCTGCTGCAGGGCCACGGCATCGGCACGCTGCTGTTGCGGCGCATGGAAACCCTGCTCGAGCTCGAAGGCCGCGACCGGGTGCAGCTCAATACGCTGGCCGACAACGTGCGGGCAGTGGCATTTTACCAGCATCAGGGCTATCGCATCCTGGCGATGCGGCCCGAGGACCAATCGGCGCACAATCCCGAGACCAGCATCCGTCTCGAAAAGCGCCTGTCGCCCTACCGGGGCGCCATCTCAGACACTGAATAAGGACTGACCTCTTTGACCCTTATCGACACGCGTACGCCGAACCCGAAATCCTTCATCCCGGGTTCGACCGGGGACTGGGAAGTGATCATCGGCATGGAAGTGCATGCCCAGGTGCTGTCCGAGAGCAAGCTGTTCTCCGGCTCCTCCACCGAGTTCGGCTCGCCGCCCAATTCCAATGTCAGTTTCGTCGACGCGGCCATGCCGGGCATGCTCCCGGTGATCAACGAGGAATGCGTGCGCCAGGCCGTGCGCACCGGATTGGGCCTGAAGGCGGCGATCAACAAGCGCTCGATCTTTGACCGGAAGAACTACTTCTATCCGGACCTGCCGCAGGGCTACCAGATTTCCCAGTTCAAGGATCCGATCGTCGGCGAGGGCAAGGTGATGCTCGACGTCGACGGCGAGCGCATCGAGATCGGCATCGAACGCCTGCATCTCGAGCAGGACGCCGGCAAGTCGATCCACGACCAGCACCCCAACATGAGCTTTGTCGATCTCAACCGCTCGGGCGTGGCGCTGATGGAGATCGTTTCCAAGCCCGACCTGCGCTCGTCCGAGGAAGCCAAGACGTATCTCAGCAAGCTGCGGACCATCCTGCGCTATCTGGGCACCTGTGACGGCAACATGGAGCAGGGCTCCATGCGCGCCGACGTCAACGTCTCGGTACGCCGTCCGGGCGGTGCGTTCGGCACGCGCTGCGAGATCAAGAACGTCAACTCGGTGCGCTTTGCCGGCCAGGCGATCGAATACGAGGCCCGCCGCCAGATCGACATTCTGGAAGATGGCGGCAGCATCGATCAGGAAACCCGGCTCTACGACCCCAAGACCGGCGAGACGCGCTCGATGCGCTCCAAGGAAGAGGCGCACGACTATCGCTACTTCCCCGATCCGGACCTGTTGCCACTCGAGTTCGACGATAAGTTCATCTCCGACCTCGCAGAACACCTGCCTGAACTGCCCGATGAGAAAGAAGCGCGCTTTGTCCGCGACTATGGCGTGACGCTGTATGACGCGATGGTGCTTTCGCTCGAGCGCGAGTCGGCCGACTACTACGAGGCGGCAGTCGCCCATGGCGGCCGCAAGCGCGATGGCAAGGCCGTGGCCAACCTGGTGATGGGCGACATCTCGGCCTACGCCAACTCGATCGGCGTCTCGATGTACCAGACCCACATCACGCCAGCCCAGATCGCCGGCATCGTCGACCTCGTCGCCGACGGCACCATTTCGGGCAAGATCGCCAAGGACCTGCTGCAGATCATCATCACCGACGACAAGACCGGCGACCCGGCCGAAATCGTCGAGAAACGCGGCATGAAGCAGGTGACCGACATGGGGGCCATCGAGAAGGTGGTCGACGAGATCATTGCCGACAATCCCGACCAGGTCGCCAAGGTGCTGGCCAAGCCGACGTTGATCGGCTGGTTCGTCGGCCAGGCCATGAAGGCCTCGGGCGGCAAGGCCAACCCGCAGGCGCTCAACGAGATTCTGAAGAAAAAACTCGGGCTGGAATAGGGAGCGGGCGATGCCCAAAGGCTACTGGGTTGTGAACATGACGGTCACCGATCCGGAAGCCTACAAGGCGTATCAGGCCTTCGTCCGCCCATACCTTGCCGGCAAGCAGGGCCGCTTCCTCGTGCGGGGTGGCACTGCTGAAGTGGTCGAGGGTGTCGTGGGGCCGCGCGTCATCGTCATCGAGTTTCCAAGCTATGCTGCTGCGCTCGAAGCCTATCACTCGGCCGAATACCAAGCCGGCATGCAGCAGCGGCTTGCGGCGTCGATGGGGAATTTCGCGATCGTCGAGGGCTTTGACGGCTGAGCGTCGGCATTTCTGCCATCGCTGGGATCGCTCAGCGGAAATGCGGCCCAATTCTGATGAAGGGATCTGAGGGCCAGAAAGCAAGAGGGCCCGACCAGGAGGTGGAATCTCCGGACGGGCCCAACCCCTCGAGCGGCGAAGCTCGAAAGGCGAGGGGAGCCATACGCCCATGCCGCCGGCTCCGCAAGGGCCTTGCGCATGCGAGCCATGTCGACCCCCCGAGTCGAATTGTCGCGACTTATGGCGCCTGGCCCTATACAGCCTCTGTCAAAGCCCCGTGATCCCTGCGGCGCAATCCCCATGGAGTACACGAGTTTGGCCTCAGCTGCTGCAGACGCTTATGCCCTTCGCGCCCGCAATGCCCTTTTGCTGCCCTTCAAGCGCCGGATCGCCAGCTGGCTGATCCGCGCCGATATTTGGCAGGAAGCCAGCGCCCCCGGCGTCAAGAATGCCCAGGCCCGCGCAGAAGCCACCGAACGTGCCCGCGCCGCCGTGATCGAGCTCGACCAGCAGGTCGTCGAGCTGGTCGACATCAAGTTCCCTGACACCATCAGCGCCAAGCTGGTGGCCGGTGAACTGGCCGACATGAAAAAAAGTTACACTGCCATCCGCGCGACGCTGGTCGAGATCGGCGCCAAGGCGGCCTGAGCCCCTTGTCTTTCGAGTATGCCGCGGCGCCCCAGCAAAAGCTGGCGGCGCCGCGGCTGCTTTAGGGAATCGGAGGTCGCAGACCCCGGCATAAACTCCAGTTTAGTCGCCTAGACCGCCGCGCCTATGGCCCATGCCCGCGCTCGCCCCCATGCTGCGGTTGACTGGTCGCCAACCCATCGCCGACCGGTCGGGACCGGCGCCGACCCATCCGGCGCCGTCCCAGCAGACTGTTCCAGGCGACATCCGCCGTCGCCGAGGAAAAGGAGGGTCAGCTCCCGCCGGGCTGGCCCTCTCGCTTTGTCCGAGGCAGGCAGACTGAGGCCTAAACCAAGGTTTAGGCGCCTCGGCCGGCGGGTTAGGCGGGCCCTCATCGACCCCCCGATCGATGGCGCCATCGGGCCGATGCGTGGCCGGTTGGGGGCAGCCGAGCGGGGGACGTTCGGCAGCACACGGAGACGAAAATGAAGATCAAACTGCTGACGGCCGCGGCCTCCTGATGATTTCGACCGGTCTGGCGCAAGCCGCCTGGACTGGCGAGCAGCTCGCCAAGACCTATACCGACAAGGGCTACACCCGGGTCGAGGTCAAGCTGATGGCAGGCGTGGCCAAGGTCGAAGCCTTCAAGGCCGGCGCCAAGCTCGAGGTCATCCACGACATCGAGACGGGCAGCGTGCTCAAAAGCGAGCAGTCGGTGGCACGCGTCGGCGAAAACACCTCGCCCGGCGTCTTTGTGCGCGACCGGCGCGCCGAAGACGGCCGCCGCGGCGGCGATGACGACAGCGGCCGCCACGGTCGAGGCTCTGACGACGATAGCGACGACAGCTACGACGATAGTGATGATGACAGCGGCCGCCACGGCCGGGGTCGCGGCAGCGACGACTGAGACACTGGAGCGAGGGGTCGGCTTGCCGATCCCTCGCCCGCCGGCCTATTCTGGTACCAAAGAGAGCAGAACCAATGAACCGCCGCCGCCTGATGCTTGCTGCCTTTGCCTGGCGCTGCTCCCGGTGAGCGTTGCCGGCAGATGACGATGATCTCGACGAGCTGGTCGATATTCTCAAGGACCAGGGCTACGAGCGGGTCACGCTCGAGCAGACACTGCTGGGCCGTACTCGCATCCTCGCCCACAAGGACGGCGGCACCCGCGAGATCATCATCAACGCCCGGACCGGTGAAGTGCTGCGTGACGTCTGGATCGACGCTGGTGGCAGGTCGCAGCCTTCCGAGTTTGCCGATCACTCGGGCAAGGGGCGTGGTGGGCGCGACGACGATGACGGCGACGACCATGGCGGTGGCAGCGACGACAAGAGCGGCAAGGGCAGCAGCGATGACGACTAGCGCGGTGCGGGCATGAACCGCGTCTGGGTCATCGTCACGATCCTGGTCATCCAGGTGCTCAGTGCGGTGTTTTTCATTTCCGACATTCTTTCGGCCTATGTCGGCCTCTGGACCCAGCCGCTCCCCTGGCAATGGCGGGAATGGATGGAGATCATGGCCGCAATCGGCCTGGCCACCGGGGTCGGCTTTGGCGCCGTCTCGCTCTGGTATGCGCATCGCGAGCGGCGCGTCGCAGAGGCCCGACTGCGCCGCGCCGCCAGTGCTTTTGCCGACCTGCTGCATGAACGCTTTGCCGAATGGGGCCTCACCCCGGCCGAAAAGGACGTGGCTCTGTTCGCCATCAAGGGCATGTCGACCGCCGAGATCGCCGTGCTGCGCAAGACCTCCGAAGGAACCGTCAAGGCACAGACCAACGCCATCTATCGCAAGGCCGGCGTCGGCGGACGCAGCCAGCTACTGTCGCTGTTCATCGAGGATCTGATGCGCGACGACAATGCCGTGCGACAGACACTGATTGCGGCGCCCGCGGAGGGCCCGGCTGCGACCACCGATGCCGACGATCGGGCGAGACTGGGCGCCTCCTAAACCCCGGCGGTCTTGGGTTGCGGCATGAAGCGCCTGACCAGTCGGCCGTCGATGAAGACGAGGCCGAAAAAGATCACGATGATGCCGATGACATGCACCAGCTCGAACCGCTCGTGCAGCACGAGGACGCCGAGCAGGATCGCCGAGATCGGGGTGATGAAGGTGTTGAGCGACACATTGGTCGCGCCGACCCGCGGCACCAGCCACCAGAGCAGCAGGAAGGCGAGCGACGAGGAGAGCAGGCCAATGGCAAGCAGCGCGGCCCAGGTTTCGGGGCGGGTGATCACCGGCGTGCCGTGTACCAGGAATGCCAGCGGCACCATGACGAGCGCCGCGCCGGTCAGCGACGTGGAGGCCACGGCCGCCGAGTCGACGCCCTTGAAGCGGCGCGAGTAGTTGAGGGTGAACGCGTAGCAGAAGCTGGCGAGCAGGCAGGCGAGTATGGGCAGGATTTCGGCCGTGCCGCCCATCGAAGGCGAGGCGAGGATGGCGGCGCCGACAAAGCCGATGCCGACGCCGATCGACTTGTTCCAGGTGGCCTTCTCGCCGCCCGGCCAGAACTGCGAGACCAGCACCGTGGTCATCGGCGTCAGGCCATTGAGCACGCCGACCAGGCCGCTGGCGAGGCTCTGCTCGGCATAGGGAAAGAGCATGAACGGGATGCCGTAATTCATCATCCCCAGCACCAGCAGCTGGAAGTAGACGCGCGGTTCGGTCGGCAGCGTTTTTCGCATGACGATGAAATAGGCCCAGCAGCCGAGCGCGCCGATGGTGATGCGGCCAGCCGAGACCCAGATCGGGCCGAGTTCGCGAATGAGGATAGCGTTAAAGAGGAAGGAGCAGCCCCAGAGCGCGCCGAGGAAGATGATGAGGGCCCAATAGTGCAGTTTCATCTCAGACCTCGACCACAAAGCCGAGCTCGACATCGCTCAGTGCCACACCGCCGACGCTCCAGTCATGCCGCTCGGATTCGTGGATCAGAACCTTCACGTCGCGCGCCGGGATGTCGAATGCTGCCAGTTCGCGGACCATCTCGGCATAGAGCCGCCGCTTCGCCTCGATCGACCGGCCCCTGAACATCGAAATCTCGATGACGATGTAACTTGGTCCGCGATCGGCCGGTACCATCATCGCCTCGGCCGGCAGCTCGTGCAGGCGAATGCAGCGATCGTGCTCGGGAATGCGGATGCCGGCGACAAGCGCCCGCTGCACCGCTTCGAGCAGTTCAGCCTGTCGGCCCTCGAGCCAGCCCCGGCGGGTTTCGATACGAGTCGACGGCATTCGTGTTCTCCTTTTGTGCGCACCTTAAGTGGCCAAGGGAGTCGCGTCGAACCGAATTTGACGATGGGGTCGATCATTTTCAGTGATCGATGTCAGGGCCTCTTCCACTGATTGGCACGGAGGTTCTGGCCGGCAAGGCGGGCCGTTTCTTCGATGCGGGCGGCACGGGTTTCAGGCCGCTTGGCAAGGCTGATCCACTCGAGCGTGGCGCGCCGGGTGGAGGGCGGGAAGGCCGCAAAGTTCTCGGCTGCATGGGGCACTCCTGCCAGCGCCGCGACAAGATCGTCGGGCAGGGTGTCGGAATGCGCCGCGTCGAGGCGGATCCAGCTGCCGTCCAGCTTGGCCGCGTCGACCTTGGCAAGGCCCGGCGCCGCAATCAGGCCGGTAGCGATGAGGCGCTCGATTTTGTCCTTGTTGACCCTGGACCAGGCGGAACCTGGCTTGCGCGGCGACAGCCGGATCATCGAGCGATCTGCGTCGAGCAGTTTTGGCTGGCTGTCGATCCAGCCAAAGCAGAGGGCTTCGTCGACCACCTCGGCATAGGGCAGGTGATGCGCGTGTGCTTTTTCCAGGTGATCAGCCAGATCGAGTGCGTCAAAGCATGGTTGTGCTCGAGCCATGCCCGCAGCTCGGCCCGCGATTTGACCTCGATTTCAGGATGATCGGCCGCCATAGCCCGAGCCTAGCCCAGCTGGGTAGCGGCCGACAATCAGTCGGCGCGATAGACCGCCGCCCCCGTCGCCACGAGGCGGAGGGCTTCCGGATAGGCCTTATGCTCTTCCGCGAGGATGCGGGCCGAGAGGCTGGCTTCGTCGTCGCCGGCGAGCACCGGGACGGTGCGCTGCAAGATCGTCGGGCCGTCATCGAGCTCGGGGATCACCCAGTGTACCGTGCAGCCGGCTTCGGTGACGCCGGCATCGAGCGCCTGCTGCTGCGGCTTGAGACCTTTGAAGGCTGGGAGCAATGACGGGTGGATATTGAGCATCCGGCCGGTCCAATTTGCCGCAAAGCCGGTGGAAAAGATACGCATGAAGCCGGCGAGGCAGACAAGTTCGGTGTTCCAGCCGGCGAGGATGGCGCAAATCTCAGCATCAAAGGCCTCGCGGGAAGCAAAGTCCTTGTGCGAGCGGAACGCGGTCGGCACGCCGGCCTCGCGGGCGAAGGCGAGGCCCGGCGCATCGGCCTTGTTGGAAAAGACGCCGACGATCTCGGCGGGAAAGTTCGGGTCGCGAGCCGCCTCGATCAGCGCCACCATATTGGAGCCGCGGCCCGAGATCAGGATGGCGACGCGTTTACGCTCGGGCATGTCGTATCTCGGTGGGTGGATCGAAAAGGCTCAGTTCATCAGCATCCGGACGCTCGATGGCGTGCCAATAGTCGCGCAATTGGTCGAGCGTCAGCGGAGGGTTTTCCCGGCCACGCGTGGAGGTGCGCCGATGCAACTCCTCTGGCTCGGCATCGAGGAAATGTAGCTCCACCGCAGCCCCGAGCGCCCGCGCCGCCTCGCGCAATCTGGTGCGCTCGTCTCGGGCCCAGGTGCCCCACTCGATGATGGCCACACCACCCAGGCGCAGAACCTCCTGCGCATGCTGCCACTGCAGCGCTTCAATCGCAGAGCGTTTCGAATTGTCCCAGAGGTCGATGCTCAACGCCTCCATCCAATCGTCAGGAGACAGCACAGAGGTACCGTAGTGGGCCGCGAGCACCCTCGCATGGGTCGACTTGCCTGAGCCGGGGAGGCCCGCAACGATGATCAGTCGACCTTGAACAGCGCTCAACTCTAGAGCGCCAGCTTGCCGTCGAAGGTCACAGCTTCGCCGGTGCGGCGGATGAGGCTGCCGACAATCGCGGCGGTTTCACCCTCGGCAACGAGATCCGCCACCAGCCGGTCCGCGTCTTCCGACGCGACAGCGCAGAGCATGCCGACGCCGCAATTGAAGGTGCGCAGCATTTCGCGCTCGCTCATCCCGCCGACGCGGGAGAGCCAGGAGAAAACCTTCGGCACGGTGATCTGGTTGAGATCGATATGTGCCGCCAGCTCATCGGGCAGCACGCGCGGAATATTGTCGATAAAGCCGCCGCCGGTGATATGCGCCAGCGCCTTGATGCCGATGCCGGCCTTGAGCGCAGCGAGCAGCGGCTTGACGTAGATGCGGGTGGGGGTAAGCAGCGCTTCGGACAGCGTCTTGCTCTCGTCGAACGGCGCCGGCAGGTACCAGTCGACACCGGAGATATCGACGATCTTGCGCACCAGCGAGTAGCCGTTCGAGTGCACGCCCGAGGAGGCAATGGCGACCAGCGTGTCGCCGGCTGCGATATCGGGGCGCGGCAGCAGCGTGCCACGTTCGGCGGCGCCGACGGCAAAGCCCGCAAGGTCATAGTCCTTGTCGTGATACATGCCGGGCATCTCGGCTGTCTCGCCGCCGATCAGCGCACAGCCCGCCATGCGGCAGCCGGCGGCTATGCCCTCGACGATCTGCGTGCCGGTAGCGACGTCAAGCCGGCCGGTGGCGAAATAGTCGAGGAAGAACAGCGGCTCGGCGCCCTGCACGATGATGTCGTTGACACACATCGCCACCAGATCCTGCCCGATGGTGCCGTGGCTGCCGGTATCAATGGCGATCTTGAGCTTGGTGCCGACCCCATCATTGGCGGCAACCAGCACCGGGTCGACAAAGCCCGCGGCCTTGAGGTCGAAGAGGCCGCCAAAGCCGCCGATTTCGGCATCTGCGCCGGGCCGCCGCGTGGAGCGGACGGCGGGCTTGATGGCGTCCACAAGGGCATTTCCGGCATCGATATCGACACCGGCCTGCTTGTAAGACAGTCCGTTTGATGTCACGTTTTGCGTGTCGGACATGGGCTCTGCTAGCCGATCTTTTGGGGTAAGAGTTTCCTTGGCGGCTGATAGCCGCTCCACCTGCCATACGCAAGGGTTGCCCGGGTCGATGACACTTAGAAATCAGGTTTTGGTCTGGGGCGGATTGCTTCTGTTGGCGATCGCTCTGCTTTGGGTATTTCGGCCAATTCTGCTCCCCTTTGTGGTTGGCATGACGCTGGCCTACCTGCTCAATCCGCTGGTCAACCTGCTCCAGAAGATCAAGATTCCGCGCTCGTTTGGCTCAGCTCTGGTGCTGGTGCTTGTCATCGCCGTGATTTCCGGCCTGGTCTTGATGCTGGTGCCGCTGGTGTCCAGCCAGGTCGCTGGACTGGTTCTGCGCCTGCCGGCCTATATCGGTGACCTCCAGCATCTGGTGCAGGACTTCGCTCCGCAGCTTAACGAGTGGCTCGGCCCTGAACGAGCCGCCCAGCTCGAGGCCTCGTTGGCCGATATGATCGGTACGGGTATCGAACTGGCGGGTACGGTCGCCGCGCAGGTCGCGCAGAGCGGCTTTGGTGTGCTCAACACCCTGGTGGTGTTGTTCATTACGCCGGTTGTCGCGTTCTACTTGCTGCTCGACTGGGATGGCATGGTCACGCGCGTCGATACGCTGCTGCCGCGCCAGCATCGCGACGAAATCCACGGCGTACTGGGGCAGATCGATCGCGCCATGGCCGGCTGGCTGCGCGGCCAGGGCTCGGTCATCGTGGTGCTCTGCGTCTACTATTGCACCGCGCTCTGGATGGTCGGTCTGGATTTCGGCATCGCCATCGGGCTGATCGGCGGCATCCTGAGCTTTGTGCCCTATGTCGGCTTTCTGATCGGCTTTGCGCTGTCGATGACCATTGCCTTGGTGCAGTTCTGGCCCGACATGTGGGTGCAACTGATCATCGTGCTGGGCATCTACATCGTTGGCCAGTTCCTCGAGGGCAACATCCTCGTGCCCAACCTCGTGGGGCAGTCGATCAACATCAATCCGGTCTGGCTGATGTTCGCCCTGTTCGCCTTCGGCCTGCTGTTCGGTTTTGTCGGCCTCCTGCTGGCAGTGCCACTCACGGCGATCGCGGCGTGTTGATCCGCTATGCCCTGCAGAAGTACCAGCAAAGTTCGCTCTACCTTGGCGAGACGATCCCCGAGGACCATGGGCCGGATGTGCAGGTTACGGTTGTGACCGAGGCCCAGGTGAGGTCCGCCGAGGTAAGCTCGGCTCGGGCGGCCGCTCCGGCCAAGGCTGAGGCTGCAAAGACACCGAGGTCGCGCGTCCGCCAGTCCCCGGCGAAACCCAAGCCCGCCCAATGACGGCGCCCGTATCGAGGCCGGGCGGTACCGGCCAACTGGCCCTCGAATGGGGGCATACACCCTCCCATGCCGAAGAGGACTTTATCGTCGGGGAGGGCAATGACCTCGCCTATCGGCATATCGTGCATTTCCCCGACTGGCCGTCGCCGCCCTGGATGCTGATCGAGGGGCCGGCGAGCTCTGGAAAGTCGCACCTGGCGCGGATCTGGGCCGAGCGGGCAGGGGCTGCCCTGGCTGCGCCCGAAGCGCTGGAGGATCTGTCGCGGGCCGGTGGCACCGCGCCGCTGGTGATCGAAGATCTGGATCGAACCGGCTATGCGGAGGCGGCACTGTTTCACCTTCTCAACCAGTCGATGCGCGATCGCCGGCCGCTGCTGCTGACGGCGCGCGAGCCGGTTGCAAACTGGGCGTTCGAGACCGATGATCTGAAGTCGCGAGCCCGACTCGCCGCGCATTTTCCGATTGCGACCAGCGATGACATTCAATTGTCGCAGATGTTCGTGAAACTGTTCGGTGATCGTCAGGTGACGGTCGATCCCAGGATCATCGCCTATCTGGTTGCTCGCATGGAGCGCTCGCCGCAGGAGGCCGTCGCAATGGCCGAACTGGTGGACGAGATGGCCCTGGCGCGTGGCACCGCCATAACGCGGGCCATTGCCGCCGAGGCCCTGGCCTTGCGGCAGGCGGCGCGCGACAGTGCGCAGATGGTTCTGGACCTTGAGGACGTGGAAGGTCATAGCGACGATGAATGAGCTGAGCGAATTTGCCGAGGCCGTAGCGGCGCCAGACGTCTCCGAGTTGCGCCAGAGCCCGGCGCGCTTCGTCAACCGTGAGGTGAGCTGGCTGCAGTTCAACATGCGCGTGCTCGAGGAGGCCGGCAATGTTATGCACCCGCTGCTCGAGCGCCTGCGCTTCGTTTCCATCTCGGCGAACAATCTCGATGAATTCTTCATGGTGCGCGTCGCTGGCCTCAAGGGGCAGGTAAGGGCCGGCATCACCACCCAGAGCGCCGACGGCTTGTCGCCGACCGAGCAGCTCGAAGAGATCGCAACGCTCGCCCAGCACCTGCATCTGGAGCAGCAGGACCACTGGCAATCGCTGCGCGAAGAGCTGTTCGATGCCGCCGTGGTCATCCATGAGATCGACGATCTGAGCCAGGAGCAGGTCAAGTACCTGCAGCGGCTGTTCAGAGAAGAAATCTTCCCGGTGCTGACCCCGATTGCGGTGGACCCGGCGCACCCATTCCCGTTCATTCCGAACCTTGGGTTCTCGCTGGCCTTCGAGATGATCCGGCCGGGCACCACTGCGACGCTCACCGCACTGGTCCGCGTACCAGGCAATATGGACCGCTTCATAACCCTGCCGAACGATCTCAGCGAGGACGGGCGGATCGAGGTCGTGACGATCGACACGATCATCAACCTCTTCTTCCACAAGATGTTTCCCGGCTACGAAGTGGCCGGCTCGGGCGCCTTCCGGGTGATCCGCGACAGCGAAATCGAAATCGATGACGAAGCCGCCGACCTGGTGGTCGAGTTCGAATCGGCGCTGCGCCAACGTCGAAGAGGTCAGGTGATCCGCCTCGAGATCGAAAAGAAGATGCCGCGCGCCCTGCGCCGGCAGATCTCCGAGCGTCTCGGCGTGGGCTCGACCGACACCTTCGAAGTGGAAGGTTTCCTCGGCCTCGCCGATGCGTCGAAAATCTGCGAGATCGACGGCCGGATTTGAAGTTTGAGCCCTATATTCCGCGCTTTCCCGAGCGCGTGCGCGACTACAAGGGCGACATCTTTGCCGCCATCAAGGCCAAGGACCTGCTCGTCCACCATCCGTTCGAGAGCTTTGACACGGTGGTGCAGTTCCTGCTGCAGGCGGCGCGCGACCCCAATGTGGTGGCGATCAAGCAGACGCTCTACCGCACCTCGCGCGACAGCCCGATCGTCAAGG
>JACDQI010000168.1 GCA_015657675.1 Devosia sp. | reverse complement strand
TTGAAGGCGTAGCGGGCATCACCAGCGGGAAGTCGCGCGCGCGAGCCACCGTCGGGCATGAACAGCGTATCGCCCACGAAGGCGGCATCGCCCATCACATGGGTCATGCAGGCCGGGGTATGGCCAGGCGTATGCATCACATGGGCAGTCAGCCCGCCGATCTGGTAGCTGTCCCCGTCCTTGAACAGCCGGTCGAACTGGCTGCCGTCGCGCTGGAACTCGGTCCCTTCGTTGAAGATCTTGCCGAACGTGTCCTGCACGATGGTGATGTTCTCGCCGATCCCCAGCTTGCCGCCCAGCTTGGACTGGATATAGGGCGCCGCCGACAGATGGTCGGCGTGCACATGGGTTTCGATCAGCCATTCGAGCTTGAGCTGGTGCTCCTCGATATGGCGGATGATGGCGTCGGCGCCGTCATAGGTGATGCGGCCAGCGGCATAGTCGATGTCCATGACCGAGTCGATCACGGCACAGGCATTGGAGTCGGGATCCTTGACGACATAGCTGATGGTGTTGGTCGGCGCGTCGAAAAAGGCGGTGACTTCCGGCGTGATACCGAGATCGGTGGTGAAGGGAACGGGGATCACAGCGATGCTCCTTTTGTGGGGTTCAGGCTGATTGCGTGGTGCGCTGTTCGAGCGCGAAACGAACGGCACGGGCTGCGAAGATGCCGGCCAGCATGGCGCCGACGAAAACCCAGGCCGAGACTTCCCCCAGTCCAAGCGCCGGAATGGCGCCGCCCGGGCAGAAGCCGGAAATCCCCCAGCCGATGCCGAAACGGCCGAGCCGGCGATCAGCGGTAGGTCGAGCTTGCGGTTGGCCGGCACGTGGAAACTGGCTTCGCAGATCGGCTTTGGCCGCTTGAGGACGACGCGATAGCCGATGGCCGTGACCAGCAGGGCGGCGCCCATCACCAGGGCCAGGGACGCATCCCAGGTGCCGGCGACATCGAAGAAGTTGAGGACCTTGGCCGGATTGGCCATGCCCGAAATGGCGATGCCGGTACCGAAGACCAGCCCGGTCAGGCCGGCGAGGATAGTGCGCTGCATCAAAAGCCCCCCAGCACGTGGCGGACGACGAACACCGTGGCGATAGCCGTGCCCATGAAGGTCACGGTGGCCGCGAGCGAGCGCGGCGACACTCGCGCGATGCCGCAGACGCCGTGGCCCGAAGTGCAGCCCGAGCCGAAATAGACGCCGACGCCGACGATCAGTCCGCTGACCACGATCCAGGGCAGTGGGACCGGGCTCGAATAGGCGATGACCTGGTCGGAAAAGCCGAGGATGAGCAGAGGGGCGACGATCGCGCCCGCGAGGAAGGCGCGCGCCAGGCCCAGTCCGACGAGACGGGCGGCAAGAGGCTGGTGAGGATGCCGGTCATGCCGGCGATCCGGCCATGGAACGCCATCAGCAGAACGGCTGAAAGGCCGATCAATGCGCCGCCGGACAGCGACAGCACTGGGGTAAATTCAGTCATCGATTGGATACCTTGCAGGTGGAAAGGCCAAAAAACGGAAGAGATGGGGCAAAGGCGCGGCGCCGCCGTGGCCATCGGTACGGCGCCAAGGGAGACGGCAGTCCCCATCCCGAGGGGTCGGCAAAGGCAGGCAGACCCGACATGACGGGCAGCGCGACGAGCAGCGCCCTGCCAACGAGGCGGGCGAGACAGTCCAGCGTTCCGATCGTGACTCTCATGGCAGGTCCTTGAAACGGACGGAAAATCAGCAGATGTTTCCGTCACCGTCATTCGTATATAAGAACATTCTAATATGATCAAGATGGAAGTCCATAAAATGGAGGCCAATGCCGAGCAGGCGACCCGCCTCCTCACCGCCATGGCCAATTCCAAGCGCCTGCTGATCCTGTGCAATCTGCTCGATCAGGAACTGAACGTCACCGAGCTGGGCGATCGGGTGGGGTTGGGACAGTCGCCCTTGTCACAGCATCTGTCCAAGCTGCGCGCCTGGGACTTCGTCAAGACACGGCGCGACGGCCAGCAGGTCTATTACAGCCTGGCCTCGGCGGCCGTGCGCGATGTCCTGACCACGCTTTACGGCATCTACTGTGCCGACTGAGGCGGACACGCATCCCCGGCTGCTGCTGCCGCCGCCGGTCTATCTGGGCGTGGCGCTGCTCGTATGCACCCACCGACCTCAAGGCCACGCGGGCGCGGCGCCACTGAGCCTCAGCACTCGGGCAGGCTGAGGCTGAGGCCGCCGAGCGAGGTTTCCTTGTAGCGCTCGTCCATGTCGCGGCCGGTCTGGCGCATGGTCTCGATGCAGGCATCGAGCGGCACGATGTGCTGGCCATCGCCCAGCGCGGCGAGCGAGGCGGCGGCGACGGCCTTGACCGCGCCCATGCCGTTGCGCTCGATGCACGGCACCTGCACCAGTCCCCGGATCGGGTCGCAGGTCATGCCGAGGTGATGTTCGAGCGCGATCTCGGCGGCATTCTCGACCTGCGCATTGGTGCCGCCCAGCGCTGCGCAGAGCGCCGCAGCGGCCATCGCGGAAGCCGAGCCGACTTCGCCCTGGCAACCGACTTCGGCGCCCGAGATCGAGGCGTTGAACTTGATGAGCCCCCCGATCGCCGCGGCCACCAGCAGCATGTCGGGCACCTTCTCCGGGGTCGCACCCGGGATCAGGTCGAGATAGTAGCGGATCACTGCCGGGATGACGCCGGCCGCGCCGTTGGTGGGCGCTGTCACCACCTGGCCGCCGGCGGCGTTCTCCTCGTTCACCGCCATCGCATAGGCCGAGAGCCAGTCGATG
>JACDQI010000167.1 GCA_015657675.1 Devosia sp. | reverse complement strand
TGCTGATCGCCGACGAGCCGACCACCGCGCTCGACGTCACCGTGCAGGCCGAGATCCTCAACCTCATCCGGGCGCTCAAGGAAAAGACCGGCATGGCGGTGATCCTGATCACCCATGACCTGACTGTGGTTCGCCAGTTCGCCGACCACGTCTATGTTATGCAGCACGGCGAAGTGCGCGAGTCCGGCCCGACCGAAGAGGTGTTCTCCAACCCGCAGGATCCCTATACCAAGCGCCTGCTCGGCTCCGAGCCCAAGGGCGAGGCAAAGCCGCTGGCCGGCGCTACCGAGACCGTGCTCGAAGGCCGCGACGTGCGCGTCACTTATACGCTGCGCAAAGGCGGCGCCTTCCGCGGCAGCTATCATCAACTGCAGGCCGTCGATGGGTTGTCGCTCAACCTGCAGCGCGGCGAAACGCTTGGCCTCGTCGGTGAAAGCGGCTCGGGCAAGACCACCTTCGGCCAGGCGCTGATGCGGCTGGTGCACCTCAACGAGGGCGAGGTGGACTTCCTCGGCCAGCGCATCGAAAAGTTCGACCGCAAGGCGATGAAGCCGCTGCGCCAGCGCATGCAGATCGTCTTCCAGGATCCGTTCGCTTCGCTCAATCCGCGTATGTCGGTGCGCCAGATCATCGAGGAGGGGCTGATCGTCAACCGCATCGGCACCAGTTCGCGCGATCGCGTCGACCGGGTGCGCAAGGCGCTTGCCGATGCAGGCCTGCCGGACACCATCCTCAACCGCTTCCCGCACGAGTTCTCGGGCGGTCAGCGGCAGCGTCTCGCCATTGCCCGCGCCATTGCGCTCGAACCGGAATTCATCCTGCTCGACGAACCGACTTCGGCGCTCGACCTCTCGGTCCAGGCGCAGATCATCGAACTGTTGCGCAAGCTGCAGGCCGATCGCGGACTTTCCTATCTCTTCATCTCGCACGACCTCAAGGTGGTGCGCGCCCTCTGCCATCGCGTCATCGTCATGCAGAACGGCAAGATCGTTGAGCAGGGTCCGGTTGCAGAGGTTCTCAGCAACCCCAAGACCGACTACACCTCGCGGCTCGTCCGGGCCGCGTTCGAAATCGCCGCCTGACGCGGCACGCCTGAGTTTTACTGGAGACTTTTAATGGCCAATCCCAAGATCACCTTCATCGGCGCAGGCTCGTCGGTGTTCATGAAGAACATTGTCGGCGACGTGCTGCAGCGGCCCGCACTGGCCGGCGCCGAGATCCGCCTGATGGACATCAATCCGCAGCGCCTCGAAGAGAGCGAGATCATTGCCGGCAAGCTGATCCAGTCCCTCGGTGTCCCGGCTACGGTGACCACCTATTCGAACCAGAAGGCGGCGCTCGCTGGTGCCAACTTCGTGGTCGTCTGCTTCCAGATCGGCGGCTATGACCCGTGCACCATCACCGACTTCGAGGTGCCCAAGAAGTACAACCTGCGCCAGACCATTGCCGACACGCTCGGCATCGGCGGCATCATGCGCGGCATCCGCACGGTCCCGCATCTCTGGTCGATCTGCGACGACATGCTGGAAGTCTGCCCCGACGCCATCATGCTGCAATACGTCAACCCGATGGCCATCAATACCTGGGCGATCGGCGCCAAGTACCCGACCATCAAGCAGGTCGGCCTTTGCCACTCGGTGCAGGGCACGGCCTATGAGCTGGCCCGCGACTTGGAAATTCCGGTCGATACGCTGCGCTACCGCGCCGCCGGCATCAACCACATGGCCTTCTATCTCAACTTCGAGCAGCGCCAGGCCGACGGCTCATACAAGAACCTCTACCCCGACCTGGTGAAGGGCTATCGCGAAGGCCGCTTCCCCAAGCCCAGCCACTGGAATGCCCGCTGCCCCAACAAGGTGCGTTACGAGATGCTCACCCGTCTTGGGCACTTCGTCACCGAGAGCTCGGAGCACTTTGCCGAGTACACGCCCTACTTCATCAAGGAAGGCCGCGAGGACCTGATCGAAAAGTTCGGCATTCCGCTCGATGAATACCCCAAGCGCTGCGTCGAGCAGATCGCCCGCTGGAAGAAGGAAGCCGAGACCTACAAGACGGCCAACACCATCGAGGTCAAGGAGAGCCATGAGTATGCCTCCGAGATCGTCAACTCGGTGGTCACCGGCCAGCCGTCGGTGATCTACGGCAACATCGTCAACAAGGGCTACATCCCGCAGCTGCCCGCCGGTTGTGCCGTCGAGGTGCCGACGCTTGTCGACTCCAACGGCCTGCAGCCGACGGTGGTGACCGACATCCCGCCGCAGCTCATCGGGCTCATCCGCACCAACGTCAACGTGCAGGAACTGACGGTGGCCGCGCTCCTAACCGAGAACCGCGAGCACATCTACCACGCCGCCATGCTCGACCCGCACACCGCCGCCGAACTCGATCTCGAGCAGATCTGGGACCTCGTCGACGACCTGCTGATCGCCCACGGCGAGTGGCTGCCCGAATGGGCCCGCATGAGTTCGAAGCAGAAGGTGGCGTGAGGGCGCACACCTAACAGTCAGGTCTCCCTCCCCCGCAAGGGGGGAGGTGACACCAATGCCGGTGGCTTGCCCTACATCTCCCCCCGCATCGCCGTGGCCCGGAAAGCACTTGGCGTCGTCCCCCGCGTGCGGCGGAAGGCTTTGCCGAAATAGTTGGCGTCGGGGAAGCCGCAGGTGGCGGCAATTTCGGCGATACTAGAGTCGGTAGCGATCAGGAGCCGTTCGGCGCGCGCCATGCGCTGCTCCAGCACGTAGCTTGAGGGCGCCACGCCAACCGAGGCGGTGAACAGCCGGACAAAATGCGCGCGGCTGAGCTGCGCTACGGCGGCGAGACGCTCGACGCCGAGACTGTCCGAGAGGTTCTGTTCGATATGCCGCTGCACCCGGAGGAGGGCGGCGGGCAATGACGAGGCTTCGGCCGCGCCACCCAGTGCGCCGTCATGCACGGCCATGATGCCAGAGTAGGCGGCGGCAGAGGCTTCCCCGATCGGCACGCCGCCCTGCATCAGGGTGAGGCAGCTGGCGGCCAGCCGGTCGACCGCCTCGCGTCCCGGTCGCAGCACTGGCCCTTGCGCGTCGAGCACGGCACGCGCCACGCGCAAGGCCTCGCGACCGTTGAGGGTGATCCAAAAATACTCCCAGCTTTCGCCCTGTGCCAGCCAGTAGCGATGCCGGTGGGGCAGGCTCAGCAGCATGGTGTCGCCCGGCTCCAGCCGATGCCGCGTGCCCTCGAAGTCGAGTTCGCCGCGTCCCGCGATGGTATGCTGGATCAGAGCGAATGGCGCGGCGCCACGCTTGGTGCCTTCCCACGAATAGGCCTCGTTGAAGCGCCGCTCGAACCCGGCGCCTGTGCCCATGCAATGCAGCGGCAACGGGCCCTTCGGCAGGCTCAGCAGCCGCAACCCATGGCCATGTCGGATCAGCTCTGAGAGCACAAAATCACCCGCGATCGCATGACATTTCTCTACACCCGCGAGCCACGGCACGATAGGTGAAATGTCAGTCGCAAAGACGAGGGGAAACCATGTCGTTCAAAGTTGCCATTATCGGCGCCGGCTCGGTCGGCTTTACCAAGACGCTGATCTCGGACCTGCTCAAGGTGCCCGAATTCGCCAGCGTCGAGTTCGCACTCACCGACATCAACCAGCACAACCTCGACATGATCCACGAGATCATTGCCGAGATCGTCAAGGTCAACAATCTGCCCGCCAGGGTGACGGCCACCACCGATCGCCGCAAGGCGCTGACCGGCGCGCGCTACATCATGAGCTGCGTGCGTGTCGGCGGGCTCGAGGCCTTTGCCACCGACGTCAACATCCCGCTCAAGTATGGCGTCGACCAGTGCGTCGGCGACACCATTTTGTGCCGGCGGCATCCTCTATGGCCAGCGCAACATTCCGGTGATCCTCGACTTCTGCAAGGACATCCGCGAAGTCGCCGAGCCGGGCGCGCTGTTCCTCAACTATGCCAACCCGATGGCGATGAACACCTGGGCGGCGCTCGAGTATGGCGGCGTCAACACCGTCGGCCTCTGCCATGGCGTGCAGCACGGCGCCCATCAGATCGCCGAGGTGCTCGGCATCGAGGACAAGGATCTCGACTACATCTGCTCGGGCATCAATCACCAGACCTGGTACATCGATCTGAAGGCTAAGGGCCGTCCGGTCGGTCGCGAGGAACTGATCGCCGGCTTTGAGGCCCACCCGATCTATTCCAAGACCGAGAAGGTCCGCATCGACGTCCTCAAGCGCTTCGGCGTCTATTCGACCGAGTCCAACGGTCACCTCAGCGAGTAC
>JACDQI010000166.1 GCA_015657675.1 Devosia sp. | reverse complement strand
TCATGGTCGTGCTGGTGCCGGGCCTGCTCGCCTTCGTCTTCGGCTGGTTCGCCTTCCGCAGCCGCGTCACCGGCGTCTATCTCTCGATCATCACCCAGGCGATGACCTTCGCGCTGCTGCTTGCATTCTTCCGCAATGATTTCGGCTTTGGCGGCAATAACGGTCTCACCGACTTCAAGGATATCCTGGGCATCAACATCCAGGCGGCATCGACCCGCGCCACGCTGTTCGCGCTCTCGGCCATCGTGCTAGCGCTCTCGGTGCTGGTCTGCTCGGCTATCGTCAATTCCAAGCTGGGCAAGGTGATGGTGGCAGTGCGCGACGCTGAAAGCCGCACCCGCTTCCTCGGCTGGCGGCCGGAGAACGTCAAACTCTTCGCCTTCACCGTCTCCGCGGTGATGGCCGGCATCGCGGGCGCGCTCTACGTGCCGCAGGTCGGCATCATCAACCCGGGCGAGTTCGCGCCGGAAAACTCCATCGAAGCCGTGATCTGGGTCGCCGTCGGTGGCCGTGGCACCATCCTCGGGCCGATCATCGGCGCGGTGCTGGTCAACATGGGCAAGACGCTCTTTACCAGCGCCCTGCCCGACTACTGGCTCTTCGCGCTGGGCGGTCTGTTCGTGGTGGTGACGCTGTTCCTGCCCAAGGGCATTGTCGGGCTCGTCGCCCAGATCCGCAATGGCACGGCCAAGAAGAACTCGACCGCCCTCGACCGCCAGAGCGCGGCCGCCGAGGCCGGCAAGGATCCGTCGACCATGCCCCAGGGCAAAGCCAACCCGGAGCCCGCCGAATGACCGACAAATCCGGCACCATGCTCTATCTCAACGGCGTCTCCGTCTCGTTCGACGGCTTCAAGGCGCTCAACAGCCTCTCGATCATCGTCCATCCCAACGAGATGCTGGCGATATCGGCCCCAATGGACGCGGGCAAGACCACGATGATGGACATCATCACCGGCAAGACCCGGCCCGACGATGGCGAGGTGCTGTTCGACGGCCGGACCGATCTCACCAAGCTCGACGAAGCCACCATTGCCAATCTCGGCATCGGCCGAAAATTCCAGAAGCCGACCGTGTTCGAGAGCCACACCGTTTGGGACAATCTGCTGCTGGCGCTCAAGAAGCCGCGCAGCGTGTTCGCGGCGCTGACCTACGTGGCGGCCAACGACGATGTCGCGCGCATCGACCAGATCCTAGACACCATCCGCCTCTCGGCCCGCAAGGGCGAACTCGCCTCCGGGCTCAGCCATGGCCAGAAGCAGTGGCTGGAGATCGGCATGCTGCTGGCGCAGGACCCAAAGCTCCTGCTGGTCGACGAACCTGTCGCCGGCATGACCGATAGCGAGACGGTGGAGACGGCCAAGCTCTTGAAGGACATCGCCCAGACCCGCTCGGTCGTGGTGGTCGAACACGACATGAGCTTTGTCCGCGCGCTCGACACCCGGGTCACCTGCCTCGCCGAAGGCACCGTGCTGGCCGAAGGTTCGCTCGACCAGGTCAGCGCCAATCCGGTGGTGATCGAAAGGTATCTGGGTCGATGAGTTCGCAGTTCGCGCAAGCGGCGTCCCCCTCCCCAGCCCTCCCCACAAGGGGGAGGGTGTTGATCGCGCTTGGGGCAGAGGGCGTGACCCTCACACCGGGCTGCACCTCCCCCATGATGGGGGAGGTTGGGAGGGGATGCGCAGCGCACTTCGGCACGTCCATGGAGCACCTCGCATGACCACTCTCTCCATCCGCCAGATCGATCTGCACTATGGCGCGGCTCAGGCGCTGCGAAACATTTCGATCACCTGCCAGCCGGGCAAGATCACCGCGGTGCTCGGACGCAACGGCGTGGGCAAGAGCTCGACGCTGCGCGCCGTGACCGGGGTCAACAATGTGTCGGCCGGCGAGATCGTCTTCGACAACGAAGTGCTGAAAAAGTCCCCGCCCTACAAGCGCGCCCCCCTCGGGCTCGGCTATGTGCCGCAGGGCCGCGAGATCTTTCCGCTGCTGACGGTCAAGGAAAACCTCGAGACCGGCTATGCTGGATTGAAGCGCACCGACAAGAACATCCCGAGCTTTATCTTCGACCTCTTCCCGGTGCTCAAATCCATGCTCGGGCGGCGCGGCGGCGACCTCTCGGGCGGCCAGCAACAGCAGTTGGCCATCGGCCGGGCGCTGGTCACCCGCCCCAAGGTGCTGGTGCTCGATGAACCCACCGAAGGCATCCAGCCCTCGATCATCAAGGATATCGGCCGCGCCCTGCAGTTCCTGCGCGACGAAAAGGGCATGACGATCCTGCTCGTCGAGCAGTATCTGGACTTCTGCCGCGAGATCGCCGACGACATCTATGTGATGGATCGCGGAGAGATCATGCATTCCGGCCCGGCTTCCGACCTCGACCTGCCCGACGTCCGCCGCCATTTGATGGTGTAGCTTGATGGTACGCACCACGCCCTCGTGGTTCGACAGGCTCACCATGAGGGCTACTGAGATGTTTGAGGACCTCATGGTGGGCCCGTCGAACCACGAGGTCCGGGTGCACTGCCAATGAACCTCGCACTACCAATCGTCCGCCACCAGCGCGCCCGCGGTGAGGGGCGCTTGATTGCGTTTGCCGATGGGCCGCGCACGCGGCTGGCGGAGCTCTATCAGGAGGGCTGCGCCAAGATCCGGCTGCCCAATACCCATGATGCGTCACTGCAGGCCGTGCTGATCAATACGGCCGGTGGCCTCACCGGTGGCGATGAAGTTGGCTGGCAGGTGGAGGCAGCGGCCAATACCCGCGTCGTGCTCACCACGCAGGCCTGCGAGCGCGTCTACCGCTCGCTCGGTGACGACGCCAAGGTGCGCAATCGGCTCACCGTCGGCGCTGGCGCGCAGCTCGACTGGCTGCCGCAGGAGACGATCCTGTTCGATGGCGCCAAGCTCGACCGCACGCTGGAAGTCGACCTCGGCGAAGGCGCCTCGTTCTGCGCCGTGGAGGCCATCCTGCTCGGCCGCGAGGCGATGGGCGAAGCGGCCCGCAATGCGTGCCTGCGCGACACCTGGCGTATCCGCCGCAACGGCCGGCTGGTGCATGCCGAAGCCACCCAGCTCGCAGGCGAAGCGGCCGAGCGCGATGCGCTCTCGCTGCTCGACGGGTCGCTCGCCTTTGCCACCGTGTTGCTGGTAGGCCCCGAGGCCGAACGCAAGCTCGAGACCGTCCGCGCCATGCTGACCGGCCGCGCTGGCGCGAGCCTTGTCGGCGACCGGTTGATTGTGCGCGCCATGGCTAAATCCGGGCTTGCGCTTCGCCGGATGATCGGGCCCATTATCGCTGAACTTTCCGGCGCCGGCACGCTGCCGCGCCTCTGGCACATGTAGGACGAGACCGATGAACCTGACGCCCCGCGAAAAGGACAAACTGCTGATCTCGATGGCAGCAATCGTCGCCCGCAAGCGGCTTGAACGCGGCGTCAAGCTCAACCATCCCGAAGCCATCGCGCTGATCACCGACTTCGTCGTCGAAGGCGCCCGCGACGGCCGTTCGGTGGCTGATCTGATGGAAGCCGGTGCCCGCGTGGTAACCCGTGCTCAGGTGATGGAAGGCATCGCCGAAATGATCCACGACGTGCAGGTGGAAGCCACCTTCCCCGACGGCACCAAGCTCGTCACCGTGCACGAACCGATCCGGTAAATCTTGATCTGGGAAAGCCGTGAATGGAAGCTCCAACTCGCCAGAGACGCCACAACCCTGGAGCAGCTTTCTAGGTCAGCCCTTCGAGAGAAGAACCTGGTTACTGTAGAGAGGATTGTCTTCCTATCAGCGTACACTCTTCGAAAACTTGCAGAAGCCCGCAAGGTGTCCGACGCAACCGCGGCACTCCGTATACCTGTGATCGAGTATCCTAGGATACGAGGAAGCAAATTGAGATTCTATACAAGATACGAAGTTCATGAGCATTTCGATTTGACGGACGCTCGGCCATCCGATCTTGAAATTAACTACCTATGCAATCAAATAATCCACAGTTACATATTTTCCTTTGTCACGCCGCGGCCGAAGTGCATCGAGGGATTTATGGTCACCAGTGATCGCGACAAGGAGCGCGCTGTGCGAGAGTTCAAACTAGTTGACTTCTGCAAGGTGATGAGAGTCTTTTCCAAGGACTATCCGTCGACATTCACTTGGAAAATGGTTGGCGACAAGGAACTAATAGAGGTGAAGTCATGATCCCCGGCGAAGTCATCACCCAGCCCGGCGATATCGAACTCAATGCCGGTGCGCCGCAGATCACGCTGGAGGTCGCCAATACCGGCGACCGCCCCATCCAGGTCGGCTCGCACTACCACTTCTTCGAGACCAACAACGCGCTGACCTTCGACCGGGCCAGCGCCCGCGGCATGCGGCTCGACATCGCCGCCGGCACTGCCGTGCGCTTCGAACCGGGCCAGAAGCGCGAAGTGCGCCTCGTGCCGCTATCGGGCAAGCGCGAGGTCTACGGCTTCCAGCAAAAAGTCATGGGCAAGCTCTGAACACACCAACGGACCGGATGCGTTGGCATCCGATCCGCTGGAACCGGCAGCGTGCGGAGGGCACGACGCTGCCGTATGGGGCGCCGGGTTTAGCCGCGGACGTAAAGGGTGACGTCGCTCGGATCCGAACCGGTGACGCCGATCACGTCGTCAGCGGTGACGCCAAAACGCTCGAGCTGGGCGGCGATCGACTTGTTGAGCTGAACGCGGGCGCGCAGGGTGTCGAGATCGACCTGCTCCATGACGCGGCCGCCGGAGCTCAGGAGGATGTTGTCCGAAGCGCCCGACACGGTGGTGATCGAGACGCTGGTGGCCGAACCCAGGGCATCGATGCCGTTGGCAAAGGTCGCGGATGTGCCGGTCACGGTGAGGGCGGCGGCGAGGGCAAGGGCGGTGAACCTGTTCATCGTGCAATCCAATCTTTTTCTTAGACGCTCTTGTTGAACGCAGGGGCAGTTACGCCACCCGCGGCGCCCGAGTTTCGGAGTTGCGATCACACTAATTTGGGCAGGTTCGATGGAACCTTTTGCCGGTATCGGCTGGGAGCGACCTACCGGTTGTCCACGTAGAGCATCGCCGTGCCGTCATTGGTGGTGGTGAGAAACACCACGTCCTCGAGCACCTCGTTATGGATGGCGAGGGCCTTCATCGCCGCCTTGTTCTGCCGGATGATGGCGCGCAGATGGCGCAACTGCCCTTCGCGCATGGCGAGCGTCTGGTCGAGCACGCGGTTGCCGTTGCGCACGCCGGCAATCTGGGTGAGCCGGGTAACGTAGACGGTCTGCGCCTGATCGAGATTGTCGAGATCACCGCTGAAATCGGCGAGCCGCAGTGCGTTGATCAGGTTGCCGATATCCATGACATATTGCGCCTGCGCTGCGCCGCCGAGAGCGAAAACGGTCATCAGCGCGAGGAGAAATCTGCGGATCACGGGTGGAGCCTCATCTTGGGGCTTGCGCCAACCCCCGTTTCATTGTGAGTGGCGACAGCTCTATAGCGGGAAGGCGAGGATGGCGACCAAGGAAGAAGAGTTCAAGCAGCGTTTCGTGGCGGTCATGCAGGACCTGCAGCAGAACGGCAAGAACGACCCGGAGGCCATGTGGCTGATCGGCAGCCTGGCCTGCGAGATCGTCGAAAAGACCGGCAAGCGCAACTGGGGCGAATTCAAGCGCACCATGGCGCAGGAAACCTACAGCAAACTGCTGGACGACTTCCAAAAGGAAGGCAATCGCCAGCACCGCGAGGGCGACCCGAAAAAGGCCTATGCCATTCAGGTGCTGGCCATTTCGCTGATCGCCTTCACGCAGAAGGCCGACCCGCAGATGGTCGCCGGGGACAAGCTCCTCGACGAACTGGTTGAGGTGACAATCTCCGTCTACCGCGCCAACCGCGAGCCCGCGCGCCCCAATTAGGGCGTCGGGATCGAGGGCAGGCTGCGCAGATAGGCGACGATGGCCGAGAGATCATCGGGTTTCATGTGCGCGTAGGCTTGGAAGGCCATCGGCCCGGTGAGCTTGGTGCCGTCCGGGCGTTCGCCCTTGGTGATCAGCGCCACCACCTGTTCGTCGGTGTAGTTCGCAAGACCGAACGGCGTGATGTTGGCCGACACGATGGTGCCCCACGGCCCATTGAACGGCATGCCGCCGGCGCCGAGCAATGTGTCGAACTGCGGCTGCGACTTCTCGTCGAACTTGGTGTGGCAGACGATGCAATGGCCGAGCGGCCCGGCAAGGTACTCGCCGTACTCAACGGTGACGCCTTCCGCGACGGCAGCCACGCTGGTCACGGGCGGGCCATAGGCGGGCGGCAGCGGTATGTTGTAGACCGACTTGCCCGGATCGTTCTCGACGGCGGGAACGGTGCGCAGATAGGCGACGATGGAATTGAGGTCGTCGTCGGAAATGCCCTTGTAGACCTCGAACGGCATCGGCGGGCCGATCAGCGAGCCATCGGGCCGGATACCCTCACGGATCGCCTTGGCGAGCTCTGCGTCGGTCCACTTGGAGATCTCGCCGGCCGGCGTGAGGTTGGATGAAATGGCGGTGAAGGCGTCGTTCTTTTCCACCAGCCGGCCCGCCAGCGCCTTGCTCTGGTCGAGCCCCGCTTCGCCGAACGGCGTGTGGCAGCTGCCGCAGGCCATGATGGTGTTGACGAGGTAATCCCCCCGCTCGACCGAGGCCGCCTGCGCCCCACCTATAAGTCCAGATACGCTCAGCGCAATTGCCGCCGCAAACAGCTTCATTCAAGCCTCCCAAAGCCCTCAGTGTGCGTCAATCTGTAGCAGCGGCCGGGGCGCTTCGCCACGGGGATTTTGATCGGCACACAGCGCGGGATTTTTTGCCGAAAGAGACGGCATTTTGCTGGACAGCCCAACTGTTAGGCGCTTCAAATGGACGAAGCGTCGTTTCCCTGAAAGGCCTGCCATGCCCGCGAGAATTGCCCGGACCACCTATGCCGACATGTATGGTCCGACCGTAGGCGACAAGGTCCGCCTCGCCGACACCGAACTCTTCATCGAGGTGGAAAAGGACTTCACCACCTATGGCGAGGAAGTGAAGTTCGGCGGTGGCAAGGTGATCCGCGACGGCATGGGTCAGAGCCAGATCACCCGCAAGGAGGGCGCCGTCGATACGGTGATCACCAACGCGCTGATCGTCGACCACTCCGGCATCTACAAGGCCGACGTCGGCCTTCGCGACGGGCGCATCCACGCCATCGGCAAGGCCGGCAATCCGGACACCCAGCCGGGCGTCCACCGT
>JACDQI010000165.1 GCA_015657675.1 Devosia sp. | reverse complement strand
CTGGCCGCCGGAGAGCTTGGCCGGCTTGCGATTGAGGTAGTCGGTGAGCTCGAGCAGCTCGGCGACCTCGCGCACCTTCTGGGCAATCTTGTCCTTGTCGACCCGGCGGACTTTGAGGCCAAAGGCAATGTTGTCGGCGACGGTCAGATGCGGGTAGAGCGCGTAGGACTGGAACACCATGGCGATGTTGCGATCGCGCGGCGCGAGGCCATTGGCGACCTCGTTGTTGATCAGCAGCTGGCCGCCAGTGATGTCCTCGAGCCCGGCGATCATGCGCAGCGCCGTGGTCTTGCCACAGCCGGAGGGGCCGACCAGCACCATGAACTCGCCATCCCTGATGGCAAGGTCGAGCTCGCGCACGGCGGCGTGGCCACCCTCATAGGTCTTGCTGACTTTGTCGAAGACGATCTGGGCCATAAACGGCGCCTCCTATTGCACGCCGTTGGTGGCGCCCTGAACGAAATAGCGGTTCAGAAACAGCGCCATCAGCACGATGGGGATGGTGGAAAAATGCGCGAGCGCGCCGAGCGAGCCCCAGGTGATGTCCTTGGTGCCGTAGGCGGTCAGCAGGGCCACCGAGATGGGCTTGCTGTCGAGTGTGGTGAGGAACATCGGGTAGAGGAAATCATTCCACGAGAACATCACGCAGAACAGCACGCAGGCGATGATGCCGGAGCGCGCCGCCGGCACGGCGACCTTCCAGAAGGCGCCGATCTGGGTGCAGCCGTCGGTCATGGCCGCCTCCTCCATGTCGCGCGGCAAGGCGCGGAAGTAGGAGAACATCATCCAAGTGACGAAGGCACAGTTGAGCATGGTGTTGATGATGATCACCGCCCACCAGGTGCCGAGCAGGCCGATGTCGCGCATCATCAGGTAGAATGGGATCAGCGAGGCGATCGCCGGCACCATGCGGATGGCAAGAAAGAAGTAGGCGAAAAAACTGGCATAGCGCGACTTGGAGCGGGCCAGCGCATAGCCGGCCGGCACGCCCAGCAGCAGCGAGAGCACGACCGTGCCGATGCTGATGATCACCGATGACCGCACCAGCGAGAAGACATCGAAATAGGCCAGCACGCCGCGGAACTGGTCGAGCGTGGGCACGAAATCGAGCCTGGGCGGGATCGAGAAGATCTGGTTGGAGGGCTTGTAGGCAGTGGTGATCAGCCAGGCGACGGGCAGCAGGAAGATCACCGTGATGATCAGCACGGCAGTCCGTTCGGCAAAGACCTGTCGGCGGGAGACGTGGGCCATGGCGCTACTTTCCGTTGATGCGCACGTCGGCGCCGCGGACCACCAGCAGCAGCACGGATGCGATGATGGCGATGAAGATGATAGTGATGTTGCCGATGGCCGAGGCGTAGCCGACGTTGAAGAACTGCAGCCCTTCCTTCACCGCCAGCACCATCAGCGTGTTGGTGGCATCGTTGGGTCCACCGCCGGTAGTGACGAACACCGAGTCGAAGACGCGGAAGGCATCCATGGTGCGCAGCACCAGCGCCAGAAAGATCGAGGGCAGCATCAGTGGCATGATGACCATCGAGAAGCGCTGCCAGGCGGTGGCGCCATCGGCGCGACTGGCCTCGAGCACATCGGTGGGCAAGGACTTGAGGCCGGCCAAGAGGATCAGCGCCATCAGTGGCGTCCATTCCCAGACGTCGATGAAGATGAGGACGCCGAGCGAGGTGCTGGCATCGGAAAGGAGGCCGGTGCGCGGGCCGATGCCGGCCTGGGCCAGGAAGTAGCCGACGAGACCATAGTCGGCGCCGAGCAGGGCCTTGTAGATCAGACCCACGACGAGCGGCGTGATGGTGGCGGGGATCAGGAGAAAGGCCAGCGCGATACGGTTGAAGCGTCCATCGCGCCAGAGCAGCAGCGCCAGCAGGAAGCCGAGGACGAGCTGGATGGAGACGCTAGCCGCGGTGAACTGGAAGGTATTGATGATCGCCTGACGGGCCGAGCGATCAGCGAAGATCTCGATGTAGTTGTCGAGGCCGACGAACTGGGTGCGCTTGGGCTTCAATAGGTTGTAATTGAAGAGGCTGTACCAGGCGCCCTGGGCCAGCGGCCAGACGCCGACGGCGAGCACGTAGAGCACGGCCGGGGCGCCCATCAGGAACATGAAGAGGCGGCGCTGATCGGAGAAGGTGCGACGGGTGGAAGGCCGGGCGAGGCCGGGACCAGCTGGGGCAGTTGCCACCGGAACAGAGGGCTGGCTCATCGTCTTCCTTGAGGTCGGGCCCGAAGGCCTGCTGCACTTGAAGGTGCTCCCCGCCAGCGGCGGGGAGCGAGGGTGATCCCGGGAGGTAACTCGGGGTCAGAACAGCTTGATGGCTTCGGCCTGGGCCTCGTCGAGGGCGGCCTGCGGCTCGGCAGCACCGGCCAGCACCGAGTTCACGGCCGAACCCAGGATGTCCTGGATTTCCGGATACTGCGGAATGCGCGGACGGTATTCGCCGTTGCCGTTCTCGTAGACCTTGGCGACGACCGGCAGGAAGTCGAACTTTGCGGTCAGGTCCGGATCGGTCATCTGGCTGATGCGCATGAACGAGCCGGCGCCCTGGAGGTTGAACTCCTTGTGGATTGGCTTGCTGACCAGCCACTTGATGAAGGCCCAGGCGGCTTCCTTCTGCTTGTCGTCGATATCGGCATTGATGGCCATGCCCCAGCCGCCGACGCCATATTCCGGCTCGAGACCGGCAGCGACGGGCGAGAGAGCGATGCCGACCTTGCCGACGACGTTGGAGATCGCCGGATCGGAATAGCCCGCGCGCCGACCGACCAGGTCTGCATCATGGCGGCGATGCCCTGGCGGAAGCTCTCTTCACGCCCGCCCCAATCGTACTCGATGGCGCCCGGAGGGGCGGTCTCGACGAAGAGCTGCTTGTAGACTGCGAGGCTATTGACGTTCTCGGCCGAGTTGAGCGCCGGCTTGCCGTCTTCGCCCAGGATCGAGCCACCAGCTGGGTGTTGTACTGCATCCAGTCCTGCGCCACCGCGGCGCCCTTCTGGCCGTTGGCAACGAAGCCGTACTGGTTCTTGGACGGGTCGGTGAGTTTCTTGGCCGCCTCGACCAGTTCTTCGGTGGTGGCGGGCAGCGCGAGGCCGGCGGCCTCGAACAGGTCCTTGCGATAGGCGAGGACGTTGGCGTAGGCGGCGAACGGGAAGGCGACGTACTTGCCGTCGTACTGGCCCAGCGAGGTGAGCGCCACCGGGTAGATGTCGTCGAGCTCGAGCTCGGCGGCGTCGCGGGCGACCCAATCGGTCAGATCAACCGAGTAGCCGTTCTCGGCATAGGCGCCGGCCCAGACGATATCCATCGTCACCAGGTCATAGCCCTTGGTGTCGCCGATGAAGTCGGCGGTCGTCTTGGTGAGGAGCGTGCCGTAATCCATGATCTCGACCTTGAGATCGGCCCCGGTCGCTTCCTTGAACATCGGCGCCATCTTGGCGAGCACAGCACCGAACTGGTCGTTCTGCGACGCCAGCGTCAGGGTGACCCCGGCGAGGGGCTTGTCCTGTGCGAAGGCGGTGGTGGGCATCAGGGCAATCAACCCTGTGCCCAGTATGGTCGTCACGCGTAGTCCACGAGTTTGAAAGACGTTTCTCATCGAAGCCTGCCCTAGGTCCGTGTTGCAAAACCGATGGCAACGCTATCCAAGCCAAACTCCATGTCAAACATAATTTCACATTCTCTGCGAAAAATGTAACTCAATCTAACACATTAGATCAAAATACCAGCAGGTCGCCCAAACTATGGGCACACAGTGCTGAACAAGCAGGCAAGCCGGGGATTTTTCGAGGATGTCGATGCATGGACGACTGGATAGATGACGCGATCATGGTGACACAGCTGCCTAAAGGCTGGCGCCTTGAGGTGGCCTAAAGTGGGGGTTGGATTTCAAAAAATAACACAATCACACACTTTACAACGCGAAGGCGCCCGCTATCCTCGTGTTCGAAACGGGACCGGACAATGGCAGCGCGCTCAGACACAGTGTGGATCAAGGCACCGCTGGCGATCCTCGCCGAAGGCGCCGGCAATGGTGTGGTGGTGGCCGGTGGCCGGATCGTCGAACTGGTGCCCTCGGGCGCCACGCCGAAGACGGCGTTCGACACCAGCTTTGACGCGTCCAAGCACGTGGTGATCCCGGGCCTCGTCAATACGCACCACCATATGTTCCAGACCCTGACGCGCGCCCATCCGGACGCCATCAACAAGCCGCTCTGGCCGTGGATCAAGGCGCTCTACCCGATCTGGGCGCGCGGGGTGACGCCGCCGCGCTTCCGCATCGCGGCACGGCTGGCTATGACCGAGCTGATGATGTCGGGCTGCACCTGCGCCTCGGACCATCACTATCTGTTCACGCAAGGGCTCGAGGACTCGATGGATATCGAGGCAGAGGAAGCCAGCGCACTCGGCCTGCGGATGACGCTGACGCGCGGCGCGCTCGATCTCGCCTCGGGGGACGGTGAGCAGGCCGTTGCGCCGCGCAAGGTGATCCAGGCGACCGACGCCGTGCTCGATGATTGCACCCGCATTCTCGGGCGCTACCACGACCGCTCCGATGGCGCGATGGTGCAGGTGGCGCTGGCGCCCAATGCGCTGTTCGACGTCAGCTTCGACCTCCTCACCGAAACGGCGCGGATGTCGCGCGAGACGGGGTGCGGGCTGCATACGCATCTGGTGGAGACGAAGGCAGAGGCGGATTTCGTGCGTAGCGAGCATGGCTGCGACGCGGTGGACTTTCTGGAAAAGTGCGGCTGGTTGAACGACCGCGTCTGGCTGGCGCATGCCATCCATTTCGACGACAGCGAAGTGGCGCGTCTGGGCAAGCACGGCGTCGGCATCTGCCACTGCCCCACCTCCAACATGGTGCTGGCATCGGGCACCTGTCGCACCAAGGAGCTCGAGGCGGCCGGCTGCAAGATCGGACTGGGCGTTGATGGCTCGGCCTCGAACGACAATTCCAACCTGATGGAGAGCCTGCGGCACGCACTGATGCTTGGGCGGCTGCACTACGGTGCCGAAGCGATCACTCATCTCGATGTGCTGCGCTGGGCCACCGAGGGGTCGGCCGCGTGCCTCGGCCGCACCGATATCGGCAAGATCGCGGTGGGCAAGCAGGCCGACCTGGCGTTCTTCGATCTCGAGGAGCTGCGGTTCTCGGGCGCCGGGGATCCTCTGGCGGCACTCATCCTGTGTGGCGCCCATCACGCCGACCGGGTTATGGTGCAGGGCCGCTGGACAGTGACGGACGGCAACCCCGTCGGCATCGATATCGCGCAGCTGCGGCACGACCACGGTATCGCCGCGCGGGCGCTTCTGGAGACGATCTGAATGATCCAGCTTTCGCAATCGGCGGCCCTCGCGGCGCTCGACCTGCGGGTCAGGGAAGAACTCGAAACGCTGGAAGTGCCGCTCCGTGCCTGGGTGCCCGAGCACCGCGACGCACACGGCGCGCCGCTGACCGATGTGGTGGTGGTCGGCGCGGGCCTCTCTGGCCTTGCCATCGCCTTCGGTCTCAAACGACAGGGCGTGGCGCGGGTCACGGTGATCGACGCGGCCGCGAAGGGCCGCGAAGGGCCGTGGGTGACCTCCGCACGGATGCGCACGCTGCGCTCGCCCAAGACCCTCACTGGCCCCGATCTCGGCGTGCCGTCACTCACCTATCGGGCCTGGCACGAGGCGGTGCATGGCATCGAGAGCTGGCGCACGCTCGACAAGATCGATCGCGTCGACTGGATGGATTATCTCTGCTGGTTCCGGCAGACGGCCGGCATTGAGGTGACCAACGGCACCCGGCTCGTTCGCATCGAACCGCAGCCGGGATACCTCTCGCTGGTGCTGGCGACGCCCGAGGGCGCGACGCGGCTGGGGAGCCGCAAGGTAGTGCTGGCGACCGGTATCGAAGGCGCGGGTGGGCACAATATCCCGGCCGGTATCGAGTTGCCGCGCGAGCGCTGGAGCCATAGCGGCGAGTGTTTTGACGCCGCGGCGCTCAAGGGCAAGTCAGTGGGTGTGGTGGGTGCTGCCGCATCGAGCTTTGACCTCGCCGTTGCGGCGCTGGAGGCGGGTGCGGCGAACGTCACGATCCTGGCGCGCTCAGCCGAAATGCCGCGCACCGAAATTCTCGACTGGTCGAACTATCCGGGCTTTCTCAACCACTTCGCCGATCTTGACGACGCGCGGCGCTATCGTTTCACGCGGCGGATGTTCGAGTTCCGCACGCCGCCGACAATGGAGATGTATTCACGGGCGCTGAGCTTTGCCAATTGCCGGCTGGTGCTGGGCGCCGGCAGCGTCAAGGCTCGGCTGCAGGGCGACACGGTGTTGCTCTCGACGGCGGCGGGCGAGTTCGCGGTCGATCACTTGCTGCTCGGCACGGGCTATGCGGTCGACCTGGCTCGGCGACCGGAGCTGAACGGAATTGTGGACAGCATCGCCACCTGGGCAGACCGCTTCACGCCACCCGAGGACGAGGCCGATGCAGATCTGCTCGGCTATCCCTATCTGGGGCCGGCGTTTGAGTTCACCGAGAAGGCGCCCGGCACGGCGCCATACCTGCGCGACATCCATGTGTTCAACAATGGTGCGGTGCCGAGCCTGGGGCCGGTCTGCAACGGCATTACCGGCCTTAAGTCCGGCGTGCCCAAGCTGGTACTGGGGATTGCGCGAGGCCTCTTTGTTGCGGATGCGGACTGGCATTTCGGCTCGCTCGACCGATATGACAAGGTGCACTTTTCTCCGCCCGACCTGCCGCTTTAGGGCGCTCACCCACAGGACCATCGCATGGCAAAGCCGGACGTCGTCATCGGCCTCGATATCGGCACCACGTCGACGATGGCCGCGGCCATTTCCCTGCCCGACCAGATCCTGGCCGTTGCCAGCCGTCCGGTGACGCTGAGCTCGCCGCATGCGGGCTGGGCCGAAGAGGATCCGGCGCAGTGGTGGGACAATGCGGTCGCGGTGCTGCGCGAAGTGGTGGCCGAGGTCGGCGCGAACCGGATTGCCGGCATCTGCGCTACCGGCATGCTGCCGGCAGTGGTGCTGCTCGATGCGGAGGGCAACGTGCTGCGCCCCTCGATCCAGCAGAGCGACGGACGATGTGGCGCCGAGGTCGACGAACTGGCGTCCGAGCTCGATGCAGCGGCCTTTCTCAAGCGCACCGGTAACGGCATCAACCAGCAGTTGGTGGCGGCCAAGCTGCGTTGGCTCAAGCGGCATGAGCCGGAGGTGATGGCCCGGGTCGCGACCGTCTTTGGATCGTATGACTACATCAACTTCCGCCTGACCGGTGTGCGCGCCGTCGAGCAGAACTGGGCGCTGGAGGCTGGTTTTACCGACCTCGCGACAGGGAAGATCGCTGACGATCTGGTGGCGCTGGCCGGCATTGCGCGCAGCGCCGTGCCCAAGCGCAGCGTTTCGCATGAGGAGATGGGCCGGGTCACGGCCGAGGCGGCGGCGCTTACCGGATTGCCGGTGGGACTGCCGGTGTTCGGCGGGGCGGCCGACCATATCGTTTCGGCGCTGGGCGCCGGGATTATTTCGGCCGGCGATGTGCTGCTCAAGTTCGGCGGCGCCGGCGATATCGTGGTGGCGACGGACCGGCCGCTGCCAGACCCGCGCCTCTTCATGGACTATCACCTCGTGCCTGGCCTCTATGCGCCGAACGGCTGCATGGCGTCGTCCGGCTCGGCGCTCAACTGGCTGGGCGGATTGATCACGCCCGACGGCGCCAACGAGCGGCCGCATCAGATGCTCGATGCGCTGGCGGCAGAGGTGCCCGCCGGGTCGGACGGGCTGATCTGCCTGCCCTACTTCCTCGGTGAGAAGACGCCGATCCACGATCCCTTGGCGCGCGGCACATTCGTTGGCCTTGGGCTCAACCATGGCCGCGGGCATTTGTGGCGGGCGACGCTCGAGGCGGTGGCGTTCGGCTTCCGGCACCATATTGATGTACTGCGCGAGATCGGCCACGTGCCCAGCCGCTATATCGTCTCGGACGGCGGCAGCCGCAGCCGGGTGTGGATGCAGATCGTTGCCGATGTAATGGGCGCGCCAGTGACGCTGCTCGACAATCACCACGGCTCGTCGGTGGGTGCGGCGTTCGTCGCCGCCATGGGCACCGGCCTGGCCACCGACTGGCAGGCGGTAACCCAGCTCTCCCGGCTCGGCGCAACGCTGACGCCCGGCTCGACGGCGCCGGCAGTCTATGACCGGTCATACGCGCAGTATCGCGACCTCTACGTGCGGCTGAAACCCTACTTTCACGACGCGGCGGCGACCACAGCCTGATCGTGCAAGACTGCTGACAGTTTCTTGCCGACGACACTGCGATCACATGTGCCGTGGAACGTGCTTGCGACTTGCAAGTGGTGGTTCGCTCCCTATCTCATGGGTCGAGGTCACGCCGGAGGGGCGGGACAGCATTCGTGTGATCTGGCGGGGCAACTAACCCTGCTCCAGCTTCGTTCCTGACTTTTGCTATGCGGTCGGACAGCCGGCCTTCACGCCAAGCCGGCATTTGCCTTCGGGGTAATCCGGTGCGTTGCCATCAAGGAGACTTCAATTGCGCATGTTTACCCGAGTTGCCGGCGCTGCGCTGGCCCTCATGCTGGCGGCGGGGACCGCCAATGCCCAGGTCGTGGTCTCGTCCAAGATCGACACCGAAGGCGGATTGCTCGGCAACGTCATTTCGCAGGTGCTGCAGGCCAATGGCGTGCCGGTGACCGAAAAGATCCAGCTCGGCGCGACCTCGGTGGTGCGTGAGGCGATCGCGGCGGGGCAGATCGACATCTATCCCGAATACACCGGCAATGCGGCGTTCTTCTTCAACAAGGCGGATGATCCGCTGTGGAAGGACGCGGCTAAGGCCTATGCCGAAGCGGCAAAGCTCGACCTCGAGGCCAACAAGATCGTCTGGCTGGCCCCGGCGCCTGCCAACAACACCTGGGCCGTTGCCATCCGCAAGGATGTGGCCGACGCCAACACCATCGTCACTTTCAGCGATTTCGGCGCCTATGTGGCGGGCGGTGGCACGATCAAGCTCGCCGCCTCCGCCGAGTTCGTCAGTTCGCCAGCAGCCCTGCCGCAGTTCCAGACTGTCTATGGCTTTGCGCTGAAGCCCGAGCAGCTGGTGACGCTCTCGGGTGGTGACACGGCCGCGACCATTGCGGCAGCGGCGCAGCAGACCGACGGCGTGAACGCCGCCATGGTCTATGGCACGGATGGCGCGATCGCGCCCTCGGGCCTCGTGGTGCTGACCGACGACAAGGGCGTGCAGCCGGTCTACGAGCCGGCGCCGATCGTTCGGCAGGCCGTGCTCGACCAGTATCCGCAGATCAAGGACCTGCTTGCGCCGGTGTTCGCCAAGCTCGATCTCGTGACACTGCAGGAGCTCAACGGCCGCATCCAGGTCGGTGGCGAGTCGGCGCAGGCCGTGGCGATCGAGTGGCTCAAGGCCAACAGCTTCCTGAAATGATTTGACAACGGGGCGGGTTCGCCCGCCCCGTTTCTCCATGCCGACACTCGACACCCCGCTCACCCGCCCGTTCACGGGACCGATCGACAGGCTCGGCGTACTGGTTGCGGCGCTGGTTGCGGTTGGGCTCTTCAGCCCGTTCGCGCTGTTCCGCGCCAACCGCATTGTTCCAGGGACGGCCCAGACGCTCCTGGAGGCGCTGCCGGGCGTTGGAGGTCTGCTTGCAGTTGCGTTGCTGTCGGTCGCAGGACTGACGGCGGTGATCCGAACGAGAGCCAGTTTTCGATTGATGATCGGCCTTGGCGCACTGCTGCTGCTCGCGGTTGCGATTGGCATGGGGGCCAACGGGCTCACCCCGCCGGGCGACAAGGTTTCGCGCATCGCGCCGGCCATGGGCTTCTGGCTGCTCGTGCTCGGGTTTGGGCTGCTGGCGACAGACTCTGTATCGCGGCTGCGGTTGTCGCCGCTCGGCCGTGTCGGACTGCTCGTGGCGGTGGCGGCTGCAATGGCGCTGATCCTCGCCTCCGGGCTCTGGTCCAGCCTTTCGGTCCTTCGCGAATATGCCAACCGGGCTGACAGTTTCTGGCGCGAGGCGGGGACGCATGTGGCGCTGGCGGTCGGATCGCTGGTTGCCGCGGTGATCATCGGGCTGCCGCTGGGCATCTTCATCCACCCGCGCCGCCGTATTCGTGGCTGGGTGTCGCGCGGACTGACGGTGATCCAGACCGTGCCGTCGATCGCGCTCTTTGGTCTGCTCATTGCGCCGCTGGCCTGGGTCGCGGCGAATGTTCCGGGTGCGGCTGCAATCGGCCTTGCGGGGATCGGCGCGGCGCCGGCGCTGCTGGCGCTTTTCGTCTATTCGCTGATGCCGGTGGTGTCGAACACGCTGGTCGGCCTCGATGGCGTTCCTGCGGCCAGCAACGAGGCAGCGCGCGGGATGGGGATGACCGATGGCCAGCGCCTGGTGCAGGTGCAGCTGCCGCTCGCCCTGCCCTCGATCCTGACCGCCATCCGCATCGTGCTGGTGCAGAACATCGGGCTTGCTACCATCGCCGCGCTGATCGGCGGTGGTGGCTTCGGGGTGTTCGTCTTCCAGGGCGTCGGGCAGACGGCGATGGACCTGGTGCTGCTGGGCGCCGTGCCGACGGTAGCGCTCGCCTTCTCTGCCGCCGTGATCCTCGATGCGGTGGTCGAACTCGTATCGCGCAAGGACCAGAGATGATCGAGATCGAGCACCTCAGCAAAACCTATGACGGTCGTACGGTCGTCGACGATGTGTCGATGCGCATTGCCGATGGCGAACTGGTCGTGGTGGTCGGGACCTCGGGCTCGGGCAAGACGACGCTGTTGCGGATGATCAATCGGCTGGTCGAGCCAAGTGCTGGAAAGGTGTCGATCGACGGGGTGGATTGTCGCGCGATTGCGCCGCATCTGCTCCGCCGGCAGATCGGCTATGCCATCCAGGGACACGGGCTCTTCCCGCATCGAACCGTGTCGCAGAACATCGCCACCGTGCCGGGCCTGCTCGGCTGGGACAAGGCCAAGATCTCGGCGCGGGTCGACGAATTGCTGAGCCTCTTCCAACTCGATCCGGCGGAGTTTCGCGATCGCTATCCCGGCCAACTCTCGGGTGGGCAGCAGCAGCGCATCGGGGTGGCGCGGGCTCTGGCGGCGGCGCCGAAACTGCTGCTGATGGACGAGCCATTCGGCGCGCTCGACCCGATCATCCGGGCCCGGGCGCAGCTTGACCTGCGCGACATCCAGCGCCGGCTCGGCACCACCATCGTGCTGGTGACGCATGACATGAACGAGGCGATCCTCCTGGGTGACCGGATCGCCGTGATGGATCAGGCGCGGCTGCTGCAATACGACACGCCGCGGAAGATCGTGGTCAGCCCCGCGACAGCGTTCGTGGGTGAGCTGCTGGGCAGCGGCGAGCGGCCGTTTCGCTTGCTGGCGCTGCAGCCGGTGCGCGACTTCGTCGAGCCGGGTATGGCCGAGGGTCAGCCGATCGACGCGAACAGCTCTCTGCGAGATGCGCTGGAGGAAGCGCTGTGGAGCGGCCGCAAGGCCGTGCCGGTGCGCGACGCGTCCGGGGCACTGCTGGGGCGCGTGACGCTCGAAACAGCCATCCGGCAGGCGGCACCGCAGCGATGAAGCTCGGGCTCGTCTTTCGCATCGGTACCATCATGCTGCTGGCCGTGTTCCTGCTGCAGCCGGACTGGTTTGCCTTCGTCTTTGCGCCAATGACAAAGAACGGCCAGCCCGCCATCTATGTGCAGAACAGCCTTCTGAGCCTCACCATCAGCCACCTGCTGATCGTCTTTGCGGCGACGCTGGCGGCGAGCGCGGTGGCAATCGGGCTGGCCATTGCGGTGACCCGGCCGATCGGGCGCGAGTTCCTGCCGCTGTCGCGCACCATCGCCAATGCCGGGCAGACCTTTCCGCCGGTGGCAGTGCTGGCGCTGGCGGTGCCGGTGCTTGGCTTCGGCACCGAGCCGACGCTGCTGGCGCTGTTTCTCTACGGGCTGCTGCCGATCTTCGAGAATGCCCTCACCGGCCTTACCACCGTGCCGCCGCAGGTCGAGGAAGCGGCGCGTGGCATGGGGATGACGGACCGCGAGCGGCTCTGGCAGGTGGAACTGCCACTGGCGCTGCCGCTGATCCTCGCCGGCGTGCGGATCTCGGCCGTCATCGCCATCGCCACCGCGGCGATCGGCTCCACGGTGGCGGCGAGCACGCTGGGCGAGGCGATCATTGCCGGGCTGATCAACTCAAACCTTGCATTCGTGGCGCAGGGAGCGCTGGTGATCAGCGCGCTCGCCATTCTGATCCACGACGGCATCGGCGCACTGGAGCGCCGCGTTGGCCGGCATCTGATCCAGGGTTAGCTCTTCGACACTGGCCTTCGCCGCCCCTCCCCTTGTCCAACACGGCAAGGCCTCCACGACTTTGACTCCGATCAAGTCCGCCCCCGGCGCAGCGTGCGACGGTATGACCTACTGCGACGGGAAAGAGGCTGGCGACGATGTCCGAACTCGTACTGACGCTGAATGGCGGGTCGTCGAGCCTGAAGTTCGCGGGCTATGATCGGCAGACCGGCCGTCGCCTGCTTGGCGGCGCTGCCGAGGGGCTTGGGACGGGAGAGACACTCTTCCGCGCCGACCTGGAGGGCGCAGGCGACGCCGGAGTCACGCTGCAGCTTCAGGACCATCGCGCGGCGCTCCTGCACCTGCTGGACTGGCTCGGGGAGCACGCTGGTTCCCATACCATCGCCGCCATCGGGCACCGGCTGGTGCATGGCGGCTCGCAGCATGCGCAGCCGGTCTCGATCAGCAGCGGCACGGTGGCGCTGCTCAAGGCAGTGAGCGCCTATGCGCCGGCCCACCTGCCGGCCGAAATCGCCGTCATCGAAATCTGCCGCGAACGGTTCCCGGATTTGCTGCAGGTGGCCTGCTTTGACACTGCATTCCACCGGCACATGCCGGCCGTGGCCCGTCAGTTGCCGATCCCGCGTCGGCTGACACAGAAGGGCATCGAGCGGTTCGGCTTTCATGGGCTCTCCTACACTTTTTTGGTGGAGGAACTGGCGCGGCAGGCGGGCGATGTCGCGGCTGCCGGCAAGCTGGTGCTGGCGCATCTGGGCAATGGCGCGAGCCTTGCCGCAGTGCGCGACCGGCGCAGTATCGATACGACCATGGGGTTCAGCACCTCGGGTGGCATTCCGATGGCGACGCGCAGCGGCGAGCTCGATCCGGGGCTCGCCTTTTACCTCGCGCGCACCGAGGGGATGAGCACCGACGCCTTCCAGAAGATGGTGACCGCCGAGTCCGGGCTGCTCGGCATGTCCGAGAGCAGCGGCGACATCCGGACACTCTTAACTCTGGAGCGCACTGACCGTCGCGCAGCCGAGGCATTGCAGTATTATTGCTATCGCATCGCGCAGGCGGTCGGCGCCTTCGCCGTGTCCCTCTCGGGGATCGAGACGCTGGTGTTCAGCGGCGGGGTCGGCGAGCACGCGGCCGAGATCCGGCGCCGCGTCTGCGGCCGTCTCGGCTTTCTGGGTGTGCAGCTCGACGACAGCGCCAATGCGGAGAACCGGGCTGTCATTTCGACATCGACAAGCCCTGTTACCGTCCGGGTGATCGCCACCGACGAGGAAGCCGTGATCTGCGGCATCGTGCGCGACATGCTTGCCAAACACCATACCTCTAACGGAGACGCGTCGCATGGATAAGCCGCTCAAGGCCGACGAACTGGCGCTGATCAATGCCTACTGGCGCGCCGCCAACTATCTCTCGGTGGGGCAGATTTACCTGCGGGCCAATCCACTGCTCACCGCGCCCCTGACGCTCGAGCACGTCAAGGCGCGGCTGCTCGGTCACTGGGGGACGACGCCGGGGCTCAACTTCATCTATGCGCATCTCAACCGGCTGATCCGGATGCAGGACGCCAACGTGATGCTGGTCACCGGACCGGGTCACGGGGGCCCGGGGATCGTCGCAAATACCTATCTCGAAGGCACCTATAGCGAGGTCTATCCCGAGATCAGCACTGATATGCGCGGCATGGAGAAACTCTTCCGGCAGTTCTCCTGGCCGGGCGGGATTTCGAGCCATGTCGGCGCCGAGGTGCCGGGCTCGATCCACGAGGGCGGCGAGCTCGGTTACAGCCTGATGCATGCCTATGGGGCGGCCTTCGACAATCCTGACCTGATCGTTGCCTGCGCGGTGGGCGATGGCGAGGCCGAGACTGGCGCGCTGGCCACGAGCTGGCACGCCAACAAGTTCCTCAACCCGGAACGCGACGGCGCGGTGCTGCCGATCTTGCATCTGAATGGCTACAAGATCGCCAGCCCAACTGTGCTGTCGCGCATCCGGCCCGACGAGCTCGAAGCGCTGCTGCGCGGCTATGGATATGCGCCGATGTTTGTCGAAGGGCACGAACCCGAGGCGATGCACCAGGCGATGGCCGCCACGCTCGACAAGGCCTATGCGGAGATCCGTGCCATTCAGGCACGCGGACCCGACGCACCGCGTCCGGCCTGGCCGATGATCGTGCTCCGTTCGCCCAAGGGCTGGACCGGGCCGGTGGTGGACGGCATCGCCACGGAAGGCTCATGGCGGTCGCATCAGGTGCCGCTCTCGGGCCTGGCGGAGACTCCCGGGCACCTCGCCATTCTCGAAAGCTGGATGAAAAGCTACCACGCCGAGGAGCTGTTCGACATCGAAGGCCGGTTGCGACCAGACCTCGCCGCGCTGGCGCCAAAGGGCACGCGGCGGATGAGCGCCAACCCACATGCCAATGGCGGGCTGTTGCTGGCTGATCTGAAGCTCCCGGCCTTTGCCGACTATGCGCTCGATGTGCCGGTGCCGGGCGGCACGAAGGGCGAGGCCACCAAAGTGACTGGCGCATTCCTGCGCGATGTTCTGCGCAGCAATGACGCCTCCGCGAACTTTCGCATCTTCGGGCCGGACGAGACCGAGTCCAACCGGCTCGGACCGGTGTTCGAGGCGACCAACCGGGTGTTCATGGACGAGATCGCGCCGGCCGACCGGCAGCTGGCGCGCGATGGCCGGGTGATGGAGATCCTCAGCGAGCACATGTGCCAGGGCTGGCTCGAAGGCTATCTCCTCACCGGGCGGCATGGGCTGTTCTCGTGCTACGAGGCGTTCATCCACATCATCGACTCGATGGTCAACCAGCACGCCAAGTGGCTCAAGGTCAGCAAGGACGTAGCGTGGCGCAAACCGATCGCCTCGCTCAACTACCTCCTCACCTCGCATGTCTGGCGGCAGGACCATAATGGCTTCAGCCATCAGGACCCCGGCTTTATCGACCACGTGGTCAACAAGAAGGCGAGCGTGGTGCGGGTCTATCTGCCACCCGATGCCAACACCCTGCTCTCGGTGATGGACCATTGCCTGCGCAGCCGCGACTACATCAACGTCATTGTCGCCGGCAAGCAACCACAGGCGCAGTGGCTGGATCGCGATGCGGCGATCGGGCATTGCCGCCGCGGGCTCGGGGTCTGGGAATGGGCTTCGACCAGCGGCACTGATGCACCGGAGGTCGTCGTGGCCTGCGCCGGCGACGTACCAACGCTGGAAGCGCTGGCGGCAACGCAGCTGCTCGTGGAGCATTTCCCGGCGCTGAAGCTGCGCTTTGTCAACGTCGTCGACCTGCTGGCGCTGCAGGCCCCGAGCCAGCATCCGCATGGGCTGGATGACCGGGTGTTCGACGAGATGTTTCCACCCGGCGTGCCGGTGGTTTTTGCCTATCACGGCTATCCGGCGCTCATTCACCGCCTGACCTATCGGCGGCGGAACCACGACAACTTCCACGTGCACGGCTATCGCGAGGAAGGCACCACGACCACGCCCTTCGACATGACGGTGCTCAACGAGCTCGACCGCTTCCATCTGGCGCTGGCAGTGGTCAACTCCGTGCCGCAGCTGGCCGACAAGCGCGATGCCTTTGCCGGGTTCGTGGCGGGCAAGCTCGCTGTGCACAAGGCCTATATCGAAGAGCATGGCGACGACCTGCCCGAGATCCGCGACTGGACCTGGGCCGGGTTGCCCGGCTTGCGCTAGGTCAAACCAGCGGAGGCAGCGAGGGACTACAGTATTGTCGACATCTCAGGGAGGATTCACCGTGCCTGAAGACCACAAGCTGCAACTGACTGTTCTGGAACATCTCGATTGCGATCCGTCGATCCACTCGAGCCATATCGGCGTGGCTGTGCGCGACGGCATTGTCGTGCTCAGCGGTCATGTGACGAGTCTCGGTGAGAAGCGCGCAGCAGCGACCGCGGCCGGGCTCGTGCGGCACGTCAAGGCGGTGGTCAACCAGATCGAGATCGACTGGCCGGACGCCACGCATACACCCGACGAGATCATCGCTGAGCGGATGCATGCGCGACTTTCCACCAATCGCTGCGTGCCGATCGAACGGGTGCATACAGTGGTGGAGAACGGCGAGGTGACAGTGCGCGGCGAAGTCGACTTCCACTACCAGCGCGAAGCCATCGATAGCGACCTGCACTCGCTGCATGACGTCCGTGGCGTACACAATGAGATCCGGGTTAAGCCGCCGGTGAAGGTTGCGACCGTGCGCAAACGGGTGCAGGACGCATTGGCGCGGATTGCGCCGCTCGACGCTGCGCAGGTGGTGGTCCGCGCCAAAGGCAGCTGCATAGAGCTCAGCGGCTCGGTCAACAGCTGGCACGAGAAGAGTGTTGCCGAGAGCGTCGCTCGCGGCGTCCCCGGCGTCTCGCAGGTCGATAGCCACATCATCGTTCCCTGATGGGCCGCCACCAACATCCCGCAGCATCCGTCTGCCCGAGGGGGTGGCATGGAGCAGTCCGAACTCTTTAGCCGTCTCGGCGTCGCGCTGGCGATCGGTCTGCTGGTCGGACTGGAACGCGGCTGGAGCAAACGCGAGGAAGAGGACCGCAGCCGGGCTGCAGGGTTTCGGACCTTTGCGCTCTCGGGACTACTGGGCGGCGTGGCGGGATTGCTGGCGGCGAAAGCCGGCGGGGTATTTCTCGGCTTTGCCTTTGTCGCCTATACGGCGGCCTTCGCGGCGTTTCACTGGCTGGAGGCTAAGACCGACAAGGACGTCAGTGCGACCTCGGTGATCGCCGGCATGCTGACGTTCCTTCTCGGAGCGCTGGCGGTGCTGGGCGACATTGGCGTGGCAGTGGCGGGCGCCGTGACGATGACCGGCCTGCTGGCGTTCCGCGAGCAGTTGCATCGCTGGGTGGAGACACTGAGCTGGGCCGAGATCAACTCGGTGCTGATCCTGCTCGCCATGAGCTTCCTTCTGTTGCCGCTGCTGCCCAACCGCACCATCGACCCGTGGGGTGCGATCAACCCGTACGAAGTGTGGCTGCTGACCATCCTGATCGCTGCGGTGTCATTTGCCGGCTATGTGGCGGTCAAGGTCTTTGGCGACCGGATGGGCATCATGCTGGCGGCCGTGGCAGGCGGGCTCGCTTCATCGACAGCCACGACGCTGGCGCTCGCTCGACTGGGGCGGGAGCACCCCGCCTCCGCCGGCTTGCTGAGCGCCGGCATCCTGCTGGCGGGGTTGGTGATGATGGCGCGCGTAGCGGCAGTGACACTGCTGCTCAACGGCGCCCTCGCCGGTCGTGTGGGATTGCCGCTGCTGGCCGCGGCGGTGGTGCTGGGACTGGGAGCAGTGCTGCTCGCAAGGGGCAAGCACGAGACCGGGCCACCGTTACCCGCCATTGCCAACCCGCTGGCGATCGGCACAGCGCTGAAGCTGGGTGGCGTCATAGTCGTGGTGATGCTGGCGGCAGGCTTTCTGCGCTCGACGGTGGGGGCATCTGGCGTGCTGCTGGTGGCTGCCATCTCGGGCATTTTGGATGCCGATGCAATCACCATTTCGATGGCCCGGCAGGCCGGCTCCGGGCTCGCGATCGAGGTCGCGGCGCAAGCCATCCTCGTCGGGGTCACGGTCAACACGCTAGCCAAGGCGGTGATGGCCGCAAGCGCCGGTGGCAAGGCCATCGGCGTTCCGGTTGCGATCACCAGCCTCGCAGCTCTTGCCGCGGGCTGCGTCACCCTCGCACTGACGGGCTAGATCGGTCGGCTGAGGACGGTGCCCTTGCCGGTGGAGTGAAGTGCCTTGATCGCCGCGTACTGATCGCAGGTGGGGGCCATTTCCATGATCTCGATACGATTGCCGTCGGGATCGACGATCCACATGCCGCGATTGCCATCGACGCCGCGCTTGCTCGGATCGAGCGGCGAGACCAGTGGGACGCCGACCGTTGCGAGATGCGCAGCGGTGGCCTCGATATCGGGGGTGGTCAGGCAGAGGTGATTGAGACCTGCGGCCTGCTGATCACCGGCACGGCCAGTGCCGTCAGGCAGCAACTCGATGTAGAGGTCGTCGGTGATCCGCAGGTAGACGATCCAGGTGCGGCCATCGGCCTGGGTGAGGCGCAAGAACTCGGGAAAGCCAAGCTTGGCATAGAACGCGATCGAGGCGTCCATGTCGTTGGTCTTGAGGTTGAAATGACCGAGGCTGGTGAAGGGCTGCACGTTGATCTCCAAATTCTAGGGCGCGGGGCTCAGGCCTGGTCGCGCATCGGGTAGGCGACATAGGCGAAGCGCCGGCTGTCGGGGGCCCAGCTATTGACGTTGATGGTGCCCTGCCCGCCGAGGAACGCGACGATGTCGCGCTGCCCGGAGCCATCGGCCTGCATGTAGCGCAGGATGACATCCTTGTTGGGTGGGTGGCCGGTGGTGCCGGCAGGGTAGCTGATGAAGACGATCGACTGCCCATCGGGCGAGATGTGGGGGAACCAGTTGACGCGTTCGTCGAAGGTCAGTTGCTCGATGCCGGTGCCATCGGGCCGCATGCGGAAGCACTGGGCGTGGCCCGGGCGGGTCGCGGCGCGCTCGGAGCTGAAGTAGATCCACTTGCCGTCGGGCGAATACTCGGGGCCGTCATTGGGGTAATCCACATCGCTCAGCCGCGTGTCGGGGCCGCCGGCAGCGGGAATGGTGAACATGTTGATGCGGCGCCGCTCGGGCGGGCCTTCGACGGCGACGTAGGAAAGCGTCAGCCCATCGGGCGAGATGCCGTGCAGGTAATAGTGGTGGGGCGTGCTGTGGACGTTCGAGACGCGTCGAGCCGAACCGCCGCCGATGGGGAAGGCGTAGATGTGCCCGTCATTGTCGCTGCCATAGATGGTCTGGCCATCGGGCGAGAGCACGTGGTCGTTGTTGAGGTCGCGGACCGCGCCGGTATCGATCTTCTCGCATGACCCGCCGCCTGCTGCACGGATGCGCCAGAGTTCACCGCCGGCGTTGAAGATCAGTTGCCGACCGTCAGGCGTCCAGTTGGGCGCCTCGATGACTTCGTCGGCTTCGAGCAGCAGGACCTTGTCGGAGCCATCGGCAGCCATGGTGATGAGTTGGGCAACCTGACCCTCGAGCAGGGTGCGGCCGCGCCGGGTAAAACTTGGGGCAGCGATGGGGGGCATGTGCGTGGGCCTGCTGGCGCTGAAGCGCTGGTCGAGAAAGGGAGGACCGGCGAGGGCTTGGGAGTTCACCTCGCCGGCCAAACGGTCAGTTGAAAGTCAGGTCGTACGCGTCCTTGAGCTCGGCGACGGCATCGTCAGTCGTCAGGCTTTTGTCACTCCAGAAGTTGTACATTGCCGTCCAGATGCCGTTATTCCAATCGCCGGTGATGACGTTGAAGGGGTTCTTCACCGCACCGTTCGGCTTGTTCATGGCGTCCATGGCCACCTGGTTGCAGGCGTCACGGAACTCGGTCGGCGCATCGGCGCGCGGGCTGGTCGAGCCCTTCTGCTGATTGGCCTTGGCTGAGACGATCGGATCGACGAACGCAGCGACGAGGTCGAGTTCGGCCTTGTCCTTTTCAGCCGACTGGCCGCCAAGGATACCCATGGCGTCAGAGGTCACCGGAACGGCGAGTGCGCCGGGGATGACCTGACAACCGAAGTCGACGCCTGGGACCTTGCCGGCGGCGAGCCATTCGCCCTTCATCCAGTCGCCCATGATGTGGAACAGGGCCTGGCCGGCGATCACCGTGTTGGTGGTCTCGTTCCACGGACGGTTCTCAGCCTCGGGGGTGGCTTCGTTGGAGAAGGCGCGGACGACTTCGATGGCCTTGCGGACTTCTGGGGTATCGAAGGCGGTCGGATCCGGGGTTTCCGAGTAGATGCGGTTGTAGATGTCCGGACCGGCAATGGCCGCAACCATGGCGTGGAACAGGTAGCCGACCTGGAAGGCCTGGCCGCCGACGGCGGCTGGTACGAAACCGGCTGCCTTGATCTTGGGGAAGTCGGCGATCATCTCGTCGACGCTCTTCCAGGCGGTCGGGTCGACGCCGGCCTTCTTGGCAACGTCCATGTTCCAGTAGACCATGCCGTCGATGTGAAGGAACAGCGGCACCTTCACCATCTTGCCATCGACCGTGGAGAGTTCGCTCACGATCGGGAAGAAGCCGTCGGCGGCGCCGATCTCCTTGTAGTAGTCGGTCAGATCGCGCTGGAGGCCGAGACCGGCAAGGTCACGGAAGATATGCGGATCGGAGGTGACGAAGGCGTTCGGGGGATCGCCACCGGTCACCATATTGACGATGGAAACGTTGACGCCGGAATTGTGCGGGATCGCCAGATCCTTCCAGGTGTGGCCCTTTTCGTTGAGGGCACCCTGAAGGATGTTGAGGGCCGCGACTTCGGCCTTTGACGACCAGCCGTGGTAGACGATCAGTTCTTCGGCGGTGGCCGCGAGCGGCGCGGCGCTGAGCAGCAGCGTTGCCGCCATGGTCGCCAGTGACTTCATGTGCATTCTTGTCTCTCCCTTGTGGCTCGCCTTCCAGCGAGTCGACGTTTCACGTCCCTGTCTTGCAGCAGGGCATGCCGGGACATCCGGCCATCGATCACACCCGAGCCCTTCCGAAGGATCGCCGGTGGTCTGGCGCCCTTCCCCTCTGGGGCTCGCATGCGGCCCGCCCGATGTCGGGAGGACCTGGTCGTCCGGGCCGGTTCGAGCCGACCCCATTGTCTTGCGTCCGCGGATCGTGCGAAGCGCAAGATCGATCACTGCCGCCGTCAGCAAGGTTCGGCGCGGTGACTGATCTAGAGACGGCGCCCGCTCTGGGCGTCGAAGACGTGCAGCTTCCCCTGCGGGAACGAAATGTTGACCGTGTCGCCCTGCTTGAAACGACCGATCTGTTCGGGGTCGACGCGTGTGGCGATCAGGCCGTCGCCGAACTTGAGATAGGCGGTGGCGTCGCTGCCGGTCTTTTCGCTGTACTGAACTGGCAGCGAGAAATTGCCGGCCGGGTCCGCTACGGCCGCGTCGGGCTCGCCGAAATGTTCTGGCCTGAGGCCAATGACGACGCTCTGGCCATCGCGCGGCGGAGTGGTGAAGCCATAGCGGCTGACATCGAGATCGACGCCGGCGGCTCGCGCCGCCACCGTGCTGCCGCTGACCGACAGGGTAGCGGGGCGCAGGTTCATAGCGGGGGAGCCGATGAAGCCGGCAACGAAAAGATTGGCCGGGCGGCCGTAGATCTCGTCGGGCGTGCCGAACTGCTGGATGACGCCGGCGTCCATCACCGCAATGCGGGTAGCCATGGTCATGGCCTCGATCTGGTCGTGCGTCACGTAGACGATGGTCGACTTGAGCTCGTCATGCAGCTTCTTGATCTCGAGCCGCATCTCGGTGCGGAGCTTGGCATCGAGGTTGGACAGCGGTTCGTCAAAGAGGAAAACACCGACCTTCTTGACCAGCGCCCGGCCGATGGCGACGCGCTGACGCTGGCCGCCCGAGAGCTGCGCCGGCTTGCGATCGAGCAGCGGCTCGATCTGCAGCAGCTTGGCGGCCCAGGAAATGCGCTGCTCGATTTCGGCCTTTTCCAGCTTGTGAGCGGCAAGACCGAACTTGAGGTTTCCGCGCACGGTCTTGGTGGGATAGAGCGCATAGGACTGGAACACCATGGCGAGGCCACGGTCCTTGGGGTCGAGGTCGGTGACGTCGCGGTCGCCGATCATGATCCGGCCGGCGGTGACGTCGAGCAAGCCGGCCAGCAAGTTGAGCAGCGTGGTCTTGCCACAACCCGAGGGGCCGAGCAGCACGAGGAACTCGCCGTCATTGATTGCGAGGTCGAGGTTCTTGAGAACCGTGAGCTTGCCGTAGCTCTTGATGATGTCTTCGAAGATGACCCGTGGCATGCCGCCTACCCCTTGATTGCGCCGGCAGTGATGCCTTGGACGAAGAACTTGCCGAGAACGAAGTAGATGACGAGCGGCGGGATGGCGGTGAGCAGTGCTGCCGCCATGTTCTCGTTGTAGGCCGCCTCGCCGGTGGTGGTGATGACCACATTGGCGAGCACCACGCTCATCGGCTGCGTGCCGAGACCACCGAAGGTCAGGCCGAGCAGGAAGTCGTTCCAGATCGAGGTGACCTGCAGGATCAAGACGACGATGAAGATGTTGCCGCTCATGGGCACGATGATCTCGCCGAAGATGCGCCAGAAGGACCCGGAGTCCATCATCGCGGCGCTCATGATCTCCTGCGGGATGCCCTTGTAGTAGTTGCGGAACACCAGCGTCAGGAAGGGCATTGAGAGGACCGCGTGGATGATGGCGATGCCCCAGATAGTGCCGTAGACCTTGAGGCCCGAGCTCAGGATGATGAGCGGGATCATGATGATCTGGAACGGCACGAAGGCGCAGATGAAGAGGACGAAGAGGAACGTGCCGGCCCAGCGGACATTCCAGAGCGCCAACGCATAACCGGTGACCGAAGACAGGATCATCGACAGCGCCAGGCTAGGCAAAAGGATCGCCACCGAGTTCCAGAAACCGACCTTCAACCCCTCGCAGCGGATGCCTGAGCAGGCATTGTCCCACGCGTTGATCCAGGGCTCGATGGTGATCGGCGAGGGCAGCGAGAAGATCGCTCCTTCGCGGATCTGTTCCATGGTTTTGAACGAGGTGGTGATGATGACGTAGAGCGGCACCATGAAGAACGCCGCGCAGATGGAAAGGAAGACGAGGATGGCGATCGACCGCCCCGAGATCCCCTTGCGCTTGCGCGGAAAGCGCGGCGCGCTGTCGACCAGGGCCTCGCCCGATTGCATCACCATGCTCATGCGGTCCTCGAACGTTCGCGCCAGGCGGTGAGCAGCACCAGCGGCAGGAAAATCAGCCCGGTGATCACCAGCATCAGCACTGCGGCGGCCGAGGCGTAGGCCAGGTTGGATTTGACCCAGTAGGCATTGATGGTGAAGTAGCCGGGCACCCAGGTGGCCTGACCGGGGCCGCCATTGGTCATGGCGACGACGATGTCATAGGCCTTGACCACGCCGAGCGAGAGCAGGATGGCGCAGGTGAGGAAGGTGAACTTCATCATCGGGATGATGATCTCGGCATAGAGCCGCCAGAAGCTGACGCCGTCGAGGCGGGCAGCGCTCCAGATCTCGGTATTGATCGACTTCAACCCCGAGAGCATCAGCGCCATGTAGAAGCCGGCGCCCTGCCAGACCGAGGCAAGGATGATGCCGTACATGGCGGTCTCGGGCTTGGAGAGCCAATCGAAGCTGATCCAGGTCAGGCCGATCGAGTGCAGCGCGCCCTGCAGGCCGAAGCTGGGATTGAACATCCAGCGCCAGGCGACGCCGGTGACAATCAGCGACACGGCGAGCGGATAGAGGAACACGGTGCGGAAAAATCCCTCGCCGCGCTTCTCGCGATCGATCATCGCGGCAAGGATGAAACCGAAGACGATGGCGAGGAAACTGCCGACGCCGAGCACCAGCATGTTCTTGAGGGCAATGGTCCAGCCCTTGTCCTTGAACAGCCGTTCGTACTGGCGGGCCCAGTCGGCGAAATCGATGCCATAGGTGGCGAAGGCCTTCGAGGTCGTGAACGAGACGTAGATCGTCCACACGATCGAGCCCACAAAGGCCACGAGCGTGATCACCACGGCTGGCGTTAGCGCAAACTGCGGCGACATCCGGCTCCAGCGAAGGGCCATCCTCATCCTCCTCCCACGCCGCCGGCAGCATTTCCGCCTGGCAGCGCCTCCCTGACCCGTTTCGGTCGTATTATCGCTAATCTAGATACGAGCAGACGCCGACGTCAATGGGCAAAAGTCTGACCTGACACTCACATCGTGACGGACAGTTTCGATACCGACCTTCGACTTTAGGCGGAGTTTGATCTCGGTATCATTCCGTTTCCCATTTAATATCATATGCTTACAGTGGTGTTTTTTGGTCGCCGGATGGAACTTGTTGTCCGGGTCACCGGAAATGCAGATTGACAAGTCGCTCCCGTTCGGATGATCCCTTCGTATTAGCGTTCACTCAACAGGGCGCATGACGACAGGCAAAGACCGGTCGAAAAGACTGGCCGAGGGGAGAACGACATGCAGGGAATCACAAGCGTGGGCCATGTGGCGATCAAGGTCACAGACCTCGAAAGATCGCTCGATTACTACATCAACAAGCTCGGCTTTCCGGAGATGCTGCGGCTCCACAAGGATGACGGCAGCGTCTGGCTGGTTTACCTGCGCATCACCGACACGCAGTATCTCGAAGTGTTCCCAGGCGCCGAAAATGATCGGGCGCCCGGCTGGAATGCCAACGGCATGAACCACATGTGCCTGACCGTCGACGATATCGATGCGGTGCTGGCGCTGGTCGCTGCGGCCGGACTGGAGTTGCTGCTGCCGCTCAAGACCGCCATCGACGGCAACCGCCAGGCCTGGCTGGAAGACCCCGACGGCAACCGCATCGAGCTGATGGAAATGGCCGAGGATAGCCTGCAGCTGCAGGCCATCCGGCGGCTCCGCGCAGCGGGAGCGATCGCCTGACGGCGACGGCGCAACATGGGTCAACGAGCCAAGGTGACCAGCGCCGGAGCGTCATGCTATCGGTGGCGGAAAGCAACAGGCGAAGGGTGGCCGGTGCAAGCATCAGGTGCCGATCTTGGGTAAGGGAATCGTCCGACTGCGCGACATTGCGGCGCGGACTGGCTTTTCGCTCAACACTGTGTCGCTGGCGCTGCGCAACAGCGAGCGCATTCCTGTCGAGACGCGGAACAAGATCCAGTCGGCGGCGGTGGAGTTGCGCTATGTGCCAAACCATGTGGCGCAATCGCTGGTCAGCCGCGAGACGCGCACCATTGGCCTGGTGCTGACGGACATCCTCAACCCGACGCTGACGCAGACCGCCCAGGCGGTGGAGATCGCGCTCGCCGCGAAGGGCTATGGTACGCTGTTCGCCACCTCCAACAATACGCTGGAGGAAGAGATCCGGGTGGTCGATATGTTCCGCTCGCGGCAGGTCGACGGTATCCTGATCTATCCGGCGCGGCATCGTGACCTCGAGCACCTGCGGCCGCTGCGGCGCGCCAATTTTCCGCTGGTGCTGCTGATTGCCGATCCAGATGCCGGCATTGACGGGGTGAGCGTCAACGATCGCAGCGGTGGGTACCAGGCAACCCGCTACCTGATCGGCCGCGGCCACAAGCGAATCGGCTTTCTCGACGCCTCGCATGCCAACGGCAACGACGAAAAGCTCGAAGGCTATCAGCAGGCTCTGATCGAAGGCGGCATTGGCGTCGATCCGGACCTGATCGCGCCGACCAATGGCCACTATGCCCGGCACGGCTACTTTGCGCTCGACATGCTGATGAACGGCCCGAAGCGGCCGACCGCGATCCTCACCGACAATGACTCGCTGGCGCTCGGCGCGCTGCGCTGGTGCCACAAGCAGGGTGTGCGCATTCCTGACGATCTCGCGATCATGGGCTACGACAACATTGCCTTCACCGAATTTGGCGAGCCACCACTCTCGACGGTGAACTACGATGCGCAGGCAGTGTCGCAGATGGCGGTCGACCGGCTGATGCATCTGATCGCGGCCGGCGACAAGCTGCCGCCGCCGCGCGTTACCCTGATCGATCCCGAACTGATCATCCGCGAAAGCACTTGAGCCATGACGGTCGCCGCCGATCTTGCCCGCCATCCGCTCGGCACCAACCCCCTGCCGCTCCTCCCAATGGCGCAAGGTGGCTCATGGTACGCCCAGGACGCCGATGACGGCGCGCTGCTGGCGGCGCTCGAAGCCTCCTATGCGGCGGGCATTCGCCACTTCGATACCGCAGCCGGCTATGGCGGGGGCCGGTCGGAGCGGCTGCTCGGCGACTTCGTTCGCGATAAGCGCGAAGGCGTGTTTCTCGCTTCAAAGGCGCATGGCGACGACCTGACGGCGGCGGCGAGCCTTGCGGAGGTCGAGGGCAGCCTCGGGCGGCTCGGCGTTGACTTCATCGATCTCTACTACATTCACTGGCCGCGCGCCGGGCGCGACATGCGACCGGTGATGGAGGGTCTCGAACTGGCGCGCCGGCAGGGCAAGATCGGCGCCGTCGGTGTGAGCAACTTTACCGTCGCGCAAATGCAGCAGGTGGCCGAAGTCGGCCACATCGACGTGCACCAGCTCGGCTTCAACCTGCTCTGGCGCTACGCCGAAGACGCGACCATCCCGTACTGCCGCGAGAACGACATCGCGGTGGTCGCCTATAGCGCCCTGGGGCACGGCATCCTCACCGGCAAGTATGGTCGCGATCCCGGGCTGGCGCCCGGCGACCAGCGCCACTCAATCCTGCCGTTCCGCGCCGATATCTGGCCGCATGTGTTTGCTGGCGTCGAAGAGATGAAGGCACTCGCTGCGTCGCTCGACCTGCCGCTCTCAACCCTCGCTATCCGCTGGATCCTGAGCCGTCCTGGCATCCATTCGGTCGTGGTGGGGGCGCGGAATGGCGTGCAGGCAACGGCCAATGTTGCTGCCCTCGCTCCGACGATAAGCGTCGCGACCTTTGCGCAAATGACTTCGATCAGCGATGCCATCGTTGCGCACGTGCCGGACGCCGGAAACCTCTTCAACCACTATCCGTGAGTGCGGACTGCTAGCGACGCGCTCTCGTCGTGCGTCGATCAACTGCATGACCAGATCACGCGCGTCCGCGCCGGTCTTCGGCGCCCATTTGGCGCTTCTTCGTCGTCACCAAAGCCATTGATGAGTGCCAACAGGCTGTCGCCGAAAGCTGCGGCACCACGCCTCGCGCTTCCAGCGTCGGCGACCAAGGCTGATTAAAATTTCACATCACAGTTTTTCTTGCATTGGCATTGACACCGCGCGTCTCGAGCTGTTTTATCCGCGCGTTGCGATAGAATTCGTGATGTGAAATTTCTTGCAATACGGGTAAAGTGCCGCGAGGTAGAGCCCGCGCAAGAGCCAAAAGGAGGGAACACATGAAGATCATCGGATTGGCCGGGGCTGCTGCCTCGGTAGTGATGAGCCTTGCCCTGGCGACCAGTGGGGCATCTGCGCAGGGGTTCAAATGCGAACCGGGAGAGACGTACGTGATGAACGTCATGGTGTCG
>JACDQI010000016.1 GCA_015657675.1 Devosia sp. | reverse complement strand
CGGGGGGCCCGTGACGCTGGGGTGATGTGCAGTGCTTCCACCGCTTTCCGGGGCTCTCCCACCCCCACCCGAACCCTCCCCCGCAAGGGGGGGAGCAGGAGAGATCGCGCGAGCGCGCTGGGCATTCCTACTTTCTCGCCGCTGCCTCCAGCCACAACGCCACCGCCACCGCACCTGGGTCAGGATGTCCCAGCGCGCGGTCGCCGATATAGCTGGAGCGGCCGCGGCGGGGCTTGAGTTTAGCCGTCTGCGTGGCGCCCTGGCGTGCCGCACTGGCGGCGAGCCTCAGCATCTCCTCGATATCGCCTGGATGACCCACCAGAGCGTCGACCGCGGGGATCAGGGCATCGACCATGGTGCGATCCCCGGCCCTGGCGCCACCGAGCCGGCTGACGGCGGCAGTCCCGGCGGCCAACGCCCGGCGGAACGCGTGGGCATCGGCCGTGCCCGACTGCAGTTCGCGGCCCGCAGCAATGGCAAAGATCGAGTAGAGCGGCCCCGACGTGCCGCCAACGCTGCGCCGGAGCGTGAGACCGATCTGGTGCAGTACCGCATCGAGCGGCTTGCCGCGCTGTGCCGGTAGGCCGGCTAGCACCGCAGTAGCGCCACCCGCCAGCGAGTGGCCGATATCGCCGTCGCCGACCAGCCGGTCCATCTCGGTGAGCTCGGCCTCCGCCGCGATAATAGCGCGGCAGGCAGCGGCCAGTCGATCGAGCAAGGCGTCGGGCGTCGCCGGCCCCGTTCCGACAAGGGCGGCATGGCTGAGGTCCGGTGCCGCGATGATCTTTGGCGCCAGCGGAAGGGCACCGCCTGATGGCCAAGCGGGCGCCTCGGTGGGGGCGTCGAGCGCCGCAAGCAGCGCCGCGTCGACGGGCATGACGCTGAGCGACACGCCTGCCATGTCGATAGCGGTGAGGAACGTCCCACACCAGGCGCGTTCGACCACCAGGCCGCGGGCCCTTAGGTCAGCCAGCGCGTCGCCAGCCACGATGCTCATTTCCATCACCGGCGTGGCGCCCAGATTGTTGACCAGCAGCGCCACCGATTGGCCAGAGGTAAGCTTGCGGTCGGCGACGATCTCGGCAACCAGCCGCGCCACCACTTCGCGCGCCGGCGCCATGTCGACGCGCTGCACCCCGGCCTCGCCGTGAATGCCGAGCCCAAGCTCCATCTCGGCATCCCCGAGGCTGAAATTGGCCTGCCCGGCGGCCGGCACCGTGCAGGGCGAGAGCGCAACGCCCATCGAGGCCACAAGGCCGATGGCGCGTCGCGCCGCCGCGGCGACCTCCGCGAGGGGAAGTCCCGCTTCTGCGGCCGCGCCGGCAACTTTGTGCACCAGCACCGTTCCGGCAATGCCGCGCCGCCCGGCAGTCTCTTCAGCCGAGCCAAGCGCGGCGTCGTCATCGACCACCACCAGGTCCACCGGAATGCCGTCGGCTTGCGCCATTTCGGCGGCGAGGCCGAAGTTCAGCCGGTCGCCGGTATAGTTCTTGACGATCACCAGCACCCCGGCCGGTCCGCCAACGGCTTTCAGCGCCATATAGACCGCGTCGGTGCTGGGCGAGGCAAAGACGTCGCCGCTGACCGCCGCCGTCAGCATGCCGCGGCCGACATAGCCGGCATGGGCCGGCTCATGCCCGGCGCCGCCGCCGGTGACGATGGCCACCCTGCCCGACTGCCGGAAGGCTGCGAGATCGGCGCGCACCACCGTGTCCTCGCCATCGAGCAGGGCGAGATTGGGATGCAGCGCCACGAGGCCCTCCAGCGCCTCGCGCACCACGTCCGGTATGCCGTTGATCAGTTTCTTCATCTCGTCCCCTCCCCGAGGCCTCGATCAGTAACGGGCGTCACCCAGTCCGCAGAACGGGTCGACCGGGTTGTTGTGGTTCCACTTGAGCTTGCCCAGCAGCGCATCGACCACGGCGCGCTGCATCGTCTCGGTGGTCGAATAGGCGTTGATATAGGTGGGCACGCGCGGTGCGTCGTAGAGATGATAGGGGAAGCCGAAGCTCAGCATCACTGTGGGAATATCGTGCCAGGCCGCTGCATGGCGCGGCCGAAATTGCCGGTGAGCCGCAGCCAGTCGATGAAGATGTGGTTGCGGGTGAGCAGCGTCTCGTCGCCAAAGGCGTAGAGCACGAGATCAAACTTTTCCGCATCGAAGCTGATCGAGGCGTCATAGGGCGTCACCTCGAACCCGGCCTCGCGCAGCATCGCCGGAACGGCAAAGTCCAGCGGACGCGGGGTGAACGGAAAGACGATACCCGGCGAGATGAACAGCACCCGCCGGTGCGTTTTCGGGTCGAGCGGCAGGAGGTTCTGCACATCCTTGACCAGTGTCGGGGCGCGGCGGGTGAGCGCCGTCGCATAGGCGCGGTCTTCCGGCGTGCCGATGACCGAAAGGTCGACGACCTGCGGCTGGTGCAGCCCAACCGCGGCCTTGAGGCCAAGCTGGCGGATCACCGCCTCGTCGACCCGCGCCCAGCTGAGGCGCCCATCGGCCAGCGCTTCCTTGAGCCAGAGCGCGTCCTGCTCGAACTTGTCCGAGAACAGCAGTACATCGCAGCCCGAACTGATGACTTCCGGCACGAAGTCGCGGCGCTTCGCCCACGAGCCGAGCCCGGCCATCGACGTCGCATCCGAAACGATGAGGCCGTTGAACCCCAGTCGGTTGCGGAGGAGGTCGATATTGAGCCGCTTGCTCACCGAGGCCGGCCGATAGGCCTCGACCCCGGCAGCCGGGTCCTCTGCCAGCACAAAGCTCGGGAGCGCAATGTGCCCGGCCATCACCGACAGGGCGCCCTCGGCAATGCCCTTGCGGTAGAGCCGGCCGAAGGTCGCTTCCCAGTCGGCCATGGAGAGCGGGTTGATGGTGGTGACGAGATGCTGGTCGCGATCGTCATAGCCTTCGCCCGGCCAGTGCTTCAGCGTCGCGGCAACGCCATTGGCCTGGAAGGCCGAAAGCTGGGCCATGGCGTGGCGCTCGATGGTTCCGACATCCGAGCCATAGCCGCGGGTGGCAACGATCGCCGAGCGGAAGGCGGCGTTGATGTCGAGGACCGGGGTAAAGCTCCAGTTGATGCCGGCGGCGCGGGCCTCGCGCGCCATGATCGTGCTGATCCGCTGCGTTGCCTCAACATCGTCGATGGCCGCGAGCGCCAGTGGATTGGGCACTTCGGTGCCGAAGGGCAGGCTCATGCGGCTGCCTTCGAGATCGGCCGACACCAGGATCGGCACCGGCGCCGCCGCATTGAACGAGGCGATCACATCGCTGCTGCCGGCCGCGTCGGGGGTGAAGTGCAGCGTAAGCCCGCCGGGCTTGAAGCGCCGCTGGCGCTCGAGCTCAGCAGGATCATTGCCCTGCGAGCGCAGGTTGAAGAGCTGCGAGATCTTTTCGTCCGGGGTCAGCGCGGCAAAGCGCTGCTTGACCCAGGCGAGGGCCGCCGCATCGAGGTTGAACGGCGCGCGGCTCAAATGTTCGAAAGCCATAGATGTCCTCCACAGGCGACCGACTATAGTCGGTTCGGCCCGGAGGTCACGCCCGTTGCGCGCGGATCAGGCGGCGAACTGGTCGAGCCATTTGGTGAGCTGCACCCGCGACTGACCGGCGCCGACCCGCGCATCGACCGGCTCGCCCTTGTGGAAGACGATCATGGTCGGCATGGCGCGCACATTGTAGCGCGCCACGATGCCGACATTCTCCTCGACGTTGAGCTTGACGATCTTGACCTTGCCGGCCAGCGAGGCGCTGAGGTCTTCGAGGATCGGGTCCATGGCCTTGCACGGCCCGCACCACTCGGCCCAGAAGTCGACGAGCACCGGCTCGCTGGCGCCCAGCACTTCAGCGTCGAAATTGGCATCGTTGACCAGGTGGGCCATCTGTCGTCTCCATCGGTAAATTACGATGAAGCTACGCCGAGTCGGATGGGTCCGGGAAGGCATGGCGTTGCGCCGCAAGGCGCGGAAACGAAAAACGCCGCCGGGAGGCCGGCGGCGTTTGTCAAATCTGGCGAGATGCGCGCGCCTTGTTCAGGCAGCGTGACCCTCGAGCCACTTGGAGAGGCCAGCCTTCGGAGTGCCGGCACCGATCTTCATGTCGGCAGCTTCGCCGCCCTTGAACAGAATCATCGTCGGGATCGAACGGACGCCGTACTTGACGGTGGTGTTCGGGTTCTCGTCGACGTTGAGCTTGACGATCTTCACCTTGCCCGCGAGTTCAGAAGAGAGCTCTTCGAGCACCGGTGCAATGGCGCGGCACGGACCACACCATTCGGCCCAGAAATCGACCAGAACCGGCTCTTTAGAGGACAGTACTTCCTCGCCAAAATTGGCGTCGGAAACCTGAGTTGTCATTGGATTTGCCTTTTGGGTTGAAAGCGGCGGTCTGTTTGATGGAAAAGCTAGGGAGAGTCTAGTCACACTTCAACGATAGTCACCGCATGGTGAAGCCCCGGCTGGCCTCGGCCAAAGCATCACGCGGCAATTCTAGCAGGGATTCCAAGGACGTCCAGAGGATGGCGGCGCGGACGGGCAACTGTGGGTAAAGCTGGTGTGCAACCAGCGCATAGAGCCCGAGCTGCGTCAGATAGCCCGGCGGCACCTTTTCGGCGTCCATGCTTGCCGTCGCGTCGGACTTGAAGTCCACCACCAGCACGTCCCGGGCCGTGACCACCAGCCGGTCGAAGCGGCCGGCCAGCGTCACATCCTCGGATTTTCGCCGGGCCTGGGCCAGAAACGGCACTTCCGCCCGCGAGTCCGGCCCGAAGATCTCGGCAAAGGCCGGATTGCCGAGGATCGAGAGAGCCCGCCGTGCCGTCTCGGCATGCAGTTCCGGGGCATCCGGCAGCAGCGTCTCTAGGGCCCGCGTCGCGACGTCGGCGCGACGATCGGCGGGAACGCGGCCCAGATGCTGCAGCAGCGCATGGATGGCAATGCCGCGCCGGCGGGCGGTATCGGCATCGAGCGCCGCCTCGGCGGCAGTTTCCAGCACGCTGAGCGGATCGGCCGGCACAAAGGCGGAGGATGGCCGCACCACCGGAACGATCACCGGCGCCGGGAGCGGCGGCAGCTCCAGCGGCTCCGGCAGCAGTGTAGCGGGCGGGGCGCCGGCACTGATCACCGGCAAGGCTGCCGCCCGCTCGCGTGGATAATGCACGGCGGTTTCGGCGCCTTCGGCGTCCGTCACCACCTCGCTCAGCGGCCGCAACCCGCGATCGATAGCCTCGTACCAGGTGCCGTCGAGCTTGGCCTGCTTGGTCAGCGACCCGGTGACATAGAGCTCGTCCTCGGCCCGCGTCATGCCGACATAGAGCTTGCGCCAATACTCGGCCTGCTGCTTTTCCGCCTCGCGATCGCGCAGCACCAGCGTTTCCGGCACGTGGTCGGATTTCGACGAGGCGTGCACCAGCAGCGGTCCGGGTTTGAGGATCGGCAGGTAGACGGCGCGCGAGGTCTGCCGCGCATCCGGCTTGCTGGCTGCATCGGCCAGAATGACGATCGGGGCTTCGAGCCCCTTGGCGCCGTGCACCGTCATCACACGCACGCCGCCGCCGCGCTCGTTGAGTTCGCGCTTGATGGTGACTTCGCGCGACCGCATCGCGGCGATGAAGCCCTGCAGCGAAGGCTGCGTCATCTGCTCGTGCGCCAGCGCCAGTTCGAGGAATTCGGCAAACACGTCGTCGACTTCGCGCCCGAACCGCTCGTGGAAGCGCTTGAGGCCGCCTTCGGCATGCAGCACCCGGGCGAAAAAGCCGTAGGGCCGGTCGAAATCGAGCCGGCTGCGCCAGGCGCGCAGCGTCAGGTTAGCGGCCATGGCCCTCGGCTGGGTGGAGTGGCGGAGCGCGGCCCAGAGGCCGGATGGGCGCGGCGAGGCCAGCTCGTAGAGATCGTCCTCGCTGAGCCCAAAGAGGGGCGAGCGCAGCAGCGCCGCCAGTTGCAGGTCGTCGGCGGTGTTGAGCAGCACATCGCCCAGTGCCAGCAGATCGAGCACCGCGATATGGCCGGTCACCGCCAACCGGTCGGCGCCCGGCGTCGGCAGGCCGACCCGGTGCAGGGCGCGGATCACTTCGTGGAAAAGGCTCGAGCGCGACTGCACGAGGATCAGCACATCGTCGGGCCGCACGGCCCGGCCGCGCGCCGCCAGCGGGCGCTGCGCCTTCACCCACCCGGCGACCTCGCCGGCGATGCGCTCCGCCACCTGCCGGGTGGCGCTCCGCATGTCGCGCGGGATTTCCAGCGGCCACTGGTCGGGATCGGCCTCGTCATCGAGCTCGCGCACCGGCGGCCAGAGCGTGACGGTGCCGCCCTCGTCGCGGCGCGCCGTACGATGGCGCACCGGCCGGGTGGCGAGCACGCCCTCCTGCAGCTCGGGGTGGCGGAACACTTCGTCCACCGCAGCCAGAACCCCGCCCAGCGTGCGGAAGCTGGTATCGAGATAGACTTTCCGGAACAGATATCCCCCCGCCATGGCCCGGGTGGCGTATTCGTCGCCCTTGTCGAGGAACTGCTCGGGATCAGCGCCCTGGAACGAGTAGATCGACTGCTTGCCATCGCCGACCGCGAACAGCGTCCGTGGCCGCTCAATGCCGCCAGGTTCGAAAAAGTCCTGCACCAGCGCGTCAAAGACGCTCCACTGCTCGGGATTGGTGTCCTGGCTTTCGTCCACCAGGATGTGGGTGAGCCCGCCGTCGATCTTGTAGCGCACCCAAAGGCCCTGGCTCTCGTCGCGCAGCAGTTGGCCCATGCGGGTGACGAGATCGTCGAAGTCGAGCAGCGACCGGGCGCGCTTTTCGGCCTCGTAGCGGGCCGAAATGGCGGCCAGCACATCGAGCAGGGCTTCGGAGCGTTCGACCAGCGAAGCCCGGACGATATCGAGCGAGAGGCCATGGATGCGGTCGCGCTCGGCTTCCAGCCGGGCAAAGAGATCGGGGTTCGCCGCTGCGTCCTTGGCCGGCATCAGCGTGCCGCGCGGTTCGCCATCGGCGGTAAGGAAGGCCGCCACCAGATCGTCGGCCAGCGGCCGGTCGAGATTGGCGCGGGCCAAGACGTCAGCGAAGCGGATGCCGCGCGTCTTCAGCCTGTCGCCGCCCAGGAGTTCGACCAGTTTGCGGGCATCGCCCGGCAGCAGCAGCGACTGGGTTTCGATGGCATCGCGCAGCTCACCCGAGCTGGGCCCCTTGCTGAAGCGCACCAGCCGCCGGAGCCGCTGCTTGGCCGCGGCCTTGTCGGCGACAACCTGCTTGAGCTTGCTGTTGTCGCTGAGCGCCTGCTCGATGGCCTCGGCGATCTTGAAGTCGCTCAGCGCATCGAACAGCACTTCCACTGGCTGTTCCAGCGCCGGATCGCCGTTGATGCCGGCCGCGATCACCCGCTCTCGGGCTTCGAGCACCATGGTCTCGCGCTCGTAGTCGTCCACCACCTTGAAGTCGAACGGCACGCCCGCCTCGGTGGGGAAGCGGTGCAGTACGCTTTCGCAAAAGGCGTGGATGGTCTGGATCTTGAGCCCGCCCGGCGTTTCGAGCGCGGTGACAAAGAGCGTGCGGGCCCGCTCGGCGATCAGCCTTTCGGGCCGCGCGCCGAGCAGCGCCGTGAGATCGCGGGTGAGTTTGAGGTCATCCGCCAGCGTCCATTCGGCCAGCCGGTCCGAAAGGCGCTGTCGCATCTCGGCCGCCGCCGCCTTGGTATAGGTGAGGCAGAGGATCTGGTCGGCCGCACCCCGCTCAACATCAGCCGCAAGACGCGGTCGGTGAGGACGCGGGTCTTGCCCGAGCCGGCATTGGCCTCCACCCAGGTGGAGGTGTCCGGATGCGCGGCCTGCCGCTGCATATCGATGATGTGCTCGGGCAGCGGATCGAGGAGGGGACGTTCGCTCATTCGTCCTCTCCCGCCTGAATGGTCCACTCATCGGTGCGGGCCAAATGATCATAGTCGCCGCGATAGCGCCGGGTGATGTCGGGGCGGATGCGGGCGGCCAGCGGCCGTGCGTCGCTCATCAGCAGCGCCTCGACATGCCCCTGCAGCCGCCGCGCCACTTCATCGGCCGCTGCCGGCAGGTCGATGCCATCGCGCGGCTTGAACGGCAGGGCGGTCAACGCATCGGGGCCGAGGCCGATCTTGATATAGGTGAGGGCCGAAATCGGCGCCGCCGGCACGTCTGGGAAGGCCCCGGCCTGCGCCATGGCGGCTTCGAGCAGCAGCTGCGGCGCCTCGAAGGCCTTCATCGCCTTGGGCGTCGGGATCGAGCCGGTCTTGAAATCGATGATCTGCAGGCTGCCATCGCGCAGCGCATCAATGCGGTCGGCCTTGCCGGTGAGGGTAAAGCCGATCGGCAGCACCCAGGCGCCGGAGATTTCGGCATTGCGGCGGAGGACGAGCGCCTCGCGACTACGCTCATAGGCCAAGAACTCCTCGGCAGCGCGCTCGAAGCGCTTGAGCCAGATGTCGCGGCGCTCGCCGATGGCATCGAGCCCGGCAAACGCCTCCTCAGCCATCCGCATCAGCACGGCGCGCGCGTCGGTAGAGGCAAAGTCGTGGCCGCCATTGACGAAGCGGTCGAAGACGTCGTGGATCATCGAACCGCGCTCGCGCGCATCGGGCTGGTCGCCCAGTGCCGGCAGCTTGCGGAGCTTCAGCACATGCTTGGCGTAGACGTCATAGGGCGAGCGGAACAGCGTCTCGATCTCGGTGACCGAGAGCTTGTGCGGGCGTTTGTCGACCGGCGGGCTCGGCATCGGCCGGGCCGCGGGAACCGGCAGGCCGGCGACCGCATCGAGCCGCCGCGCCAGGTCGAGCCAGTGCTGGCCGCGCTGGCGCAGCGGTTCTGCCGCGGGCCCGAGAAAGGCTTCCAGCCGCTGCAGGAAGCGTGACGGCAAGGCCGGGGCCGTGCCGCGTCGCTCGGCAAAGGCCAGCACCACATTGGCATTGCCCATCGCCATCTCGAAGTCATGCGCCGCCTGGCCCTGCTGCCGTTCCGGCGGTTCGAGCCCGGCGGTCAGCCGCATGCCGCGACTGAGCCATGGTCCAGGATCGGCGACGCGCGGCCAGACCTCTTCGTTGACGCCGGCAAGGATCAGGAGATCCGGATTCTGCAGCCGCGCTTCGAGCTGGCCCCAGATCATCACATCGTCGCGGCCGGGATGGAGGTCGGTGACGGAGATCCCCGCCATCAGCGCCCCAAGCACCGCATCGAGCGTCACCGGGCGGATGGCCGGGCCTTCGCCGCTGAGCGCCGCCAGATCAGCTGCCCAGCGGCGGAAGGTCTCAAGACCCGGGAAGTCGGCCGACCCGACGACCGCGTCGAGGCTGGCGGCAAGTTGCGCAGCGAGGTCGGCGGCAGTGAAGTTTTTCCGCCCGATGAGATCGCAGAGCGGCCCGATGGCCCGCTCCAGTCGATCGAGCAGGTCTGCGATCGGCACGGCGTCCTCGGCGGTGAGCCGCCGGTGCGGGTGCCGGGTCCGGCCCGCCACATTGGCTTCCAGCAGAGCACGCAGACCAGCAAGGCCCGTCGCGGGCCGCTGACCTCGCAGCAGCCCCAGATCGATCTGCTGGGTGAGGTGGCCGACCGCGCGCCGCTCCAGCCCGAACGCGGTGGCGGCATTCTGCAGCAGCGCCATCAGATCCACTGGCGCAAAGCCCGAGACGGCGCAGGCGAGTGCAACGCGCGCCAGCCGGCCGGCGGGCGACTGAAACAGCGGCATACCCGCGGCATCATCGACCTCAACGCCAAAGCGACGAAATTCCATGGCAATGCGCCGCGACAAAGACTGATCCGGCGATATGATTCCGACGCTTTGTCGCCGGGCCAGCGCGTCGCGCGCCGCGAGGACGATCGCCGCTGCCTCTTCATCCTGCGTCCGGGCAGCGACAATTGTCACGCCCGCGGTCGAATTGAATAACACGCTATCCATGGCGTGGCGGGTCTGCGCCCAATGCTCGGTATCGGCTGCGAGGGCCAGCGCCGTGCGCACAATACGCGTCCGAACCCCAGCAGTTCCAGAGAGTTCAGTCACTTCCGAGTGCGTCGTACCCAGACGGCGCAGCAACCGCGCCAGGCCATACTGCGCATGCCCGTGCGGCGCATTCTCCGCCTCCAGCAGTGCTTCATGCTGCTTTGCGGATAACGTGGTATCCAATCCCGGTAACACCAGGGCACCGCGCGGCAGGTCGGCAATTGCGGCGAGCAGGTCCGCCGTTGCCGGGATCGAGCCGGTGGAGCCCGCGGCGATCACCGGGCGATCGCCATAGAGCAAAGATGCGGCCGCGGCCTGCCGTTGCAGCCGGAGATTGCGGAGATGGGCCGCGTCGGCAAGGCCGCGCTCGGCGTTGATCGCCGGCCAAACCTTGAGCGCGATATCAAGGAACTCCAGCACCTGCAGCCAGTTCTCAGGCAGGTGCTCCTTGGGGACCGCCAGCACCTTTTCGGCGCTGACATTCTCGATGATGAGATCGTCCAGCAGGCCGCCCAGCGAAGTGGCGAGGCCGAGCACTTCAGCCGCGTTGGGCGGCGTGGCGAGCACCTGCTTGCCGGCCTCGGTCCGCGCCCAGGCGTCGATCAGCCGGGCAAGGGTCAGCGTCCGCGACAGCGGCGGCACGGCCTGTGGCAGAGCCGGTGCATCGAAGGGCGGCAGGAACGGCTCTTCGTCCGCCACCTCGCCCCCGAAGGTGCGGATGTCGGGGAGCAGCGTGTGGCCCCGCTCCATCAGCGCCTGCGCCAGTTTCAGTCGCGCGCGGCGGGTGGGGAGCACGATGGTGACGTCGGCGAGCCAGAAGGGCCCGGTGCGCGGCCAGTCGCCGAGCAAGGTGCCGTCCAGCACCCGGTCGGCCAGCGTGGCGAGGAACGGCGCGTCCGGAGCGATGCTGAAGAGCTTTTGCGGCCGGCTCATCGGGCGAGCCGGGCTTCGGCGAGGGCAAGTGCCGCCGGATCGCCGACATGCAGCCAGTCTGTCCCCAAGGCCACGCCGCGCAGCGTGCCGGCTTCGAGGGCCGCCTCGATCAGGTCGTAGAGCGAGAACGGTCCGTCCGGCGCGGCCTCAACCACAGCGCGGGGAAACAGCGCCGTCCCCGCATAGATCACTGGCGCACCGGTATCGGTGGTGATGGCACCATCAGGCGCGAGGCAGAAGTCGTGGCTGCGCCGCGAGAAGCCGGTGGCGCGCATGGGATGCACGCAGAGCAGGGTAATCGCGTCGGCATAGGCCGCGCAGAGACGTGCCAGGGGCTTGTCATCGGTGAGCCAGATGCTGTCCGAGTTCATCACCATGACCGGATCGCCCTGTAGCAGCGGCAGCGCCGCCTTCACGCCGCCGCCGGTATTGAGCAGGTCGGCTTCGAGCGAGAGCGCAAAACTGGTGCCGAAACGGGCAGCGCCGAGGGCGGCGACATGCGCCTTCATCTGCCCGGCGTGGTGGTGGGCGTTGATGACGAAACGGGTGGCGCCTTCGCTATGGGCGAGGCCGACGACCCGGTCGAGCAAAGCGCGGCCGCCCAGCTTGATGAGCGGCTTCGGCGTCTCGTCGGTCAAGGGGCGCATGCGCGTCCCCAGGCCTGCCGCGAGGATCATCACATCGGGGAATCGGTCCATGCCGGATTTGAGCCATGCCGACCGGTGCTGTCCAGTCAGTCGAGCGTGCGGCCGTCCCGGAAGCTGATTTCGATATCGCGGCCGATGCCGGACTTCGGCACCGCGAGGCGGATGGTGACATCGGCACGCGCGGCAAGGCTCGGTGCCCGCTCCGGCCATTCGACCAGCACGATGGCGTCGGCGCGGTCGAAGAGCCCGAGTTCGTCGATCTCGGCCTCGGTCGAGAGGCGGTAGAGATCGGCGTGCAGGATCTGGCGCCCCTCAATCTCGTAAGGCTGCACCAGCGCAAAGCTGGGCGAGGGGACGTCGAGCCGCGGGTCGCCGCAGAGGGTGCGGATCACGGCGCGCGCCAGGGCTGTCTTGCCGGCACCGAGATCGCCGTCGAGCAGCACGAGATCGCCGGGCTTGAGGGCGCCAGCGAGACGCGCGCCGAAGGCGGCAGTCGCGGCGTCATCGGCGAGGTGCTGGAGCGCCATCGCCTATTCGGCAGCGCCGGCCTGCTGAAGCGAGGCATCGGCTGGCAGGTTGATGGTGCAGCGGCTGCCGCGCGAGCCGCGCTTTTCGACGGTGACGGTGCCACCATGGAGATTCACAAAGGCCCGCACGATGGCGAGGCCGAGGCCGGCGCCGCGCTGCCGGCCGGCAATCGCCTGGCCGTCATTGCGCTCGAGCAGCGCCGCGCGCATCTCGTCGCCCATCGCCGCGCCTTCGTCGTCGACGATAAAGAGGATCCGGTCGCCGCGCCCGGCCACGGTGAGTTTGACCTCGCCGCCCGGCTCGGAGAAGCGGGCCGCCGAGGAGAGCAGGTTGTAGAGCACCTGCACGACGCGCGTGCCGTCGGCAATGAAGGCCGGCAGGTCGGGTGCAATCTCGACCTTGAGGTTGATCGAGCTCTCGCCGTCGATCTCGGGGAAGCTGGCAGCGAGCCCGGCACGGGCCTTTTCCACCAGCGCGGCAATGTCCTGCGGCTCAGGCCGCAGCTGCGCAATGCCGGCGTCGACGGTGGCGAGATCGAGAATGTTGTCGATCAGCACGCCCAGCGTGACGCTCGAAGCGCGGATATAGTCGGTATAGGACTGCTGCTTCTCGTTGAGTTCGCCCGCCGCCTTGGACGAGAGTAGATCGGCAAAGCCGATGATGTTGGTGAGCGGCGAGCGCAGTTCGTACGAGACGTTCTGCACGAAGGCGTCCTTGAGCCGGTCGGCGGTGACCAGCGCCTCGTTCCGCTCGCGCAGCATCAGCGAGTACTTGGCGCTGTCGGTGACATCGAGGAAGGTCATCATCGTCTGCCCATCGGGCAACCGCACCACGGCATAGTCGAGCATCCGGCCATCGGCGCGGGTGAGACGGCCCGACTGGTCCGAGCGGGTCGGATTGAGGTCGATGATGCCGCGCTTCAAGTCGCGCCAGATCGAGGCGCCGTCCTCGGGCATCGCGGCGGTGACGGCTTCGGCGATCTGGTCGATATGCGGATTGCCGTCGAGCAGGTTCGTCGGCACCTTCCAGAGCATGGAAAAGCGCGGATTGCTGAGCGTCAGCCTGCCATTGGTGCCGAACACCGCCACGCCTTCCGAAAGGGCGTTGAGGGTGGAGCGCTGCACGTCGGTCAGCGCCTTGTTGAGGCTCTTGAGATAGAGCTGGTCGGTAATGTCCTCGAACACATAGATGACCCCGCCCTTGGGGCCGGCCGGCGCCGAGATGACCTGCACCGTACGCCCGTCCGGCAAGTGCCAGGGGTCGCTCTCGCGCGGCGTGGTCAGCGCATAGCTCGTCAGGTGCTTGGCACGCCAGGCCTGATAGTCCGGCTCGTTGGGCAGCTTGCCGTCGGTGCGGAGCTTGTCGAGGATGGCGCGCTCATCCATGCCGAGCTTGAGCCAATGCGGGTCGATCGACCAGAGCGCGCAATAGGCGCGGTTGAACTGCACCAGCTCGCGATTGGCGTTGAAGATGGCGATCGGCGTCGCCAACGCGTCGATGATCGAGGAGAGGTGGCTGAGATTGGCGTCGCGGCCGACATCCTTACGCGGGCGCAGGAAACCGCCAATGCCGCCGCCGACCGGGAACTGCACAAGCTCAAAGGTCCCGGCTTCGGCCAGCATCACGGTTGTGGTCGGCGCGCCAGCGGGCGCGTTTTGCTGGGCTGGGTCGAGCAGCTCTGCTGGCTGCGCTTCCGAGCTGCGTTTGCCCAGCTGCCGCGCCGCATCATGCCAGGCGCTGTTGGCAAAGATCAGCTTCTGGCTGCCATTTCGCAGGAAGGCGGGGACGGCCAACGCGGAGAGTATCGACTTGGCGGCGCCGAAGTCGGCATTGGCGTCGCGCGGTTGCGGCGCAGGGGCGGTCGCGATCTGCTGGGCGGCGCGGCGCAGCCGCAGGGCGGTGCCACTGCCCAGCACCCAGCCGGAGGCGCGGATAAGAATGTTCTCGCGGGTGCGGAGCGACAGGTCGAAGCCGCGCCCGTGCACCTTGAGGTTTTCGAGCGCCAGCGCCAGCTCGTCGGCCTCTTCGTCCTGCAGCCAGAAGTTGAAATCGAGGATTGCATCAGAACGCCGGCCGGGCGGCACGATCAGCGCGCTCTGGCCCAAGAATTTTGGTCCCTCGGTGTATTCGGTCCAGAGCACTGTGACTTCGCCGGTACCCGAGAGCAGTGCTTCATACTCGTCCACCAGAGCACGCAGCGACGAGATCTGTTCGTTCGATTGCGCCTTGGCGAGGCGCGCGTCCTTCAGCAGCCGGCGCACCCAGGTCATGGCGATCAGCGCAAAGGCGCCGGCGCCGATTGCCACGGTCAGCGGCATGGCGCCCGACAGCACGTTGGCGCTGAAACCCTGGGTCTGGGCAAGGACAGGACTGGCACTCAGGAGGGTCAGGACGGATGCGCAAGGCGCCGCGAATCCCCAACCGTTCCGGATATTCTCCGGCGCCATGCATTGCCTCATAAAAAGAACCGCCGCCATCGCGCCGGTCGAAATTGACCGCCGCTACGCTCTACTCGTTACGCGAGCCTGATGGGTTCGACTGCGTCCCCACGCCGAATCACCAGTGCCGACGGCATCGCTGCCGCCGACTACGTCCTGCAGCCTGAGCCCCCAGACCACCGAATCACCGCAAGATACCGGTCCGCGGAATCTCGAAAAAGAGTCTTTAGGGGTGTGGAGAGCGGGCATAAGGCCGAGAAAGGCCATTGACCTTGGACCGAACAGTGAACGCTTCGTTAACGCCGACGTCACGCCACAGGATTTTTGCGCAAACGAGTCGCAGGACTACTGAGGAGTCGCCCTCGACCTTCGCAGCGCCCGGCGACCGATCAGCGTCCTAAAGCAAAAAAGGCAGGGGTTGCCCCCTGCCTTTGGTTTTCAGTCCTGTGCCGAAGCTTAGTAGCGGTACTGCTCGGGCTTGAACGGGCCCTGGGTCGGCACGCCGATATAGTCGGCCTGGTCCTTGGAGAGCTTGGTAAGCTTGGCGCCGAGCTTGGCGAGGTGCAGCGTCGCGACCTTTTCGTCGAGATGCTTGGGCAGCACGTGCACGGCCTTCTCGAGGTTCTGGCCGTTGGTGTAGAGCTCGATCTGCGCCAGCGTCTGGTTGGAGAACGAGGCGCTCATCACAAAGCTCGGGTGGCCGGTGGCATTGCCCAAGTTCACCAGGCGGCCTTCCGAGAGCAGCACGATGCGCTTGCCCGAGGGGAGTTCGATCAGGTCGACCTGCGGCTTGACGTTGGTCCACTTGAAGTTGCGGAGGCCCGCAACCTGGATTTCGTTGTCGAAGTGGCCAATGTTGCAGACGATGGCCATGTCCTTCATGTTCCGGACGTCGTCGACGGTGACGATGTCCTTGTTGCCGGTGGCGGTGACGACGATGTCGGCGCGATGCGCGGCATCTTCCAGCGTCACCACTTCATAGCCATCCATGGCGGCCTGCAGCGCGCAGATCGGGTCGACTTCGGTGACCAGCACGCGGCGCGCGCCGCGCAGCGACTGCGCCGAACCTTGCCGACGCGCCATAGCCACAACGATCGCCACCTTGCCGGCCACTCATCACCGTCGGTGCCCGCGACGGATCGCGTCCACCAGTGACT
>JACDQI010000164.1 GCA_015657675.1 Devosia sp. | reverse complement strand
CTTTTCGCCGACCCGCAGGGTCAGATCGCTCTACTGGAGCGATCTGAGGCGACAAAGGGTCAGGGTGGGGGGTGGGAGAGCCCGGGACGGTGTCCAAAACATCGAGCCCGACCTCAGCGTCACAGGCCCATCCACCCCCACCCCTGTCCCCTCCCCGCAATGGGGAGGGTGACCTGACTGAGAGCGCTGTTCGCTACTCACTATTCGCAACTCCCGACTCGCTCCCCGCCCTACTTCCCGATCCGGATCAGTTCCACCGTCTGGCAGACCGCGCCGTTACACCCCTTGATATGGATGTTGTTCTCGTCGGTCAGATCGAGCGTGCCGCGCACCACATTGCCCTGGAAATCCAGCTTGCCGTACCAGCGCTGGTTGCCCGTCCGCGGCACTTCGAACATCGCGTCTTTGCCCACATAGGTCTTGAGCTTCTGTCCCAGGCTGCTGTCGTCGGCCCAGAACATCCGGGCACAGATCGCGTCGCCCTTCTTGCCGCAGAGCGAGATCTCGTATTTCGACTCACCGCCATTGGTGACCCACTTGCCCGCCGGCGAGTAGATGCGCTCGGCCTGCGCCGCGCCGACACCAATGCTCAGAGCCGCCGTCGCCAGCGCAATGCGTACCAGATTCATGAATTTGCCTCGTTGTGATGGGCGCCCCGCCCGCGCCATGACAGCTATCGCCAGATCGTGACGGGAGTAAGGAAACCGCGTCATCGGTATGTCACGAGCAGACGTTAGTCTGAAAATCGTTCCGGCCCACCCCCATGCGGCTGGCATGTCGCGGATATAAGCGACTGAAGGCCCAGGCCGCGTCCCGCCAACGGCGGTCCGGGCACCATTCTACGAGGACGCCCGCCGCCAACCCGCGCGTCCTCAGCCGATGTCTCGATCGGCGAACGGCCGCCCTCGCCAGGTGGCCGTTCTTTTTTGGTGAGAACCTCGGCTTGCGCCTCGCGCCCGGCACCCGCCTGCGGCACAACGTCAAGCCATGTCCAAGCTCTACTTTTCCTACGCCGCCATGAATGCGGGCAAGTCCACGCTTCTGCTGCAGGCGTCCTACAACTATGTCGAGCGTGGCATGCGCACGCTGCTCTTCACCTCGGCGCTCTATGCCGAGGGCGGCGTGGGCCAGATTTCCTCGCGCATCGGCATTTCCGTCGATGCCGAACTCTACGCCGCCGGCGACGACCTTTTTGCCCGCATCAAGGACGAAGCCGAGTCCGCCAAGATCGACTGCGTGTTCGTCGACGAGGCCCAGTTCCTCACCGCCGAACAGGTCTGGCAGCTGGCCCGGGTCGCAGACCGGCTGAAAATCCCGGTGATGTGCTTCGGCCTCCGCACCGATTTCCAGGGCAAGCTCTTCCCTGGCTCGTCCGAACTGCTCGCCGTCGCCGATGAGCTGCGCGAGATCCGCACCATCTGCTATTGCGGCAAGAAGGCCTCGATGGTCGTCCGCCGCAATGCCGAAGGCGGCGCCATCACCGAGGGCGACCAGGTCTCGATCGAGAAATCGGTCTATATCTCGCTCTGCCGCAAGCACTGGGAAGAAGAAACCGGCCGCTGGCCCCCGAAAGGACCTCACCATGATGGACACTGACACCGAACCGACCGGCGCGCTGACCATCCGCACCCTCGCCATGCCCGCCGACACCAACCCCTCAGGCGACATCTTTGGCGGCTGGGTGATGAGCCAGATGGACATTGCCGGCGCCATCGCCGCGGTCGAGCGCGCCAAGGGCCGCGTCGTCACGGTCGCTGTCGAAGCCATGACCTTCATCGCCCCGGTCAAGGTCGGCGACATCCTCTGCGTCTATACAAACATCGAGCGCGTCGGGAACACCTCGATCACCGTCGGCATCGAGGCCTGGGCCCGCCGCAATCGCATCGCCGATCGCGTCAAGGTCACCGACGGCCGCTTTGTCTATGTGGCACTCGGCGAGGACGGCAAGAAGACCACCATCCCGCCCGCCTGACCCCGTTCAGCTTTGGTTCAGCCGGCATTCATCAATGTGGCGTGGAAGGTGTCAATCACGCACCCCATCCCTCAGGAGCCTGCAATGAGCGTCAAGCTCGCCCTCGCCACTGCCCTCGCCGCAGTCGGCCTTTTTGCATCTGTGTCCGTGTCTTACGCCGACGTCGCCATGCTCCTGGGCAAGGCCGCCATCCGCAAGGCACCCTCGCCCACCGCCAAGAAAATCGGCACCCTGTCCTACGGCACCCAGGTCGAAGTCGACCCCGACAGTTGCACCAATGGCTACTGCCAGCTCGACAATGATTTCGGCCCGCAGGGCTGGGTCAGCGAGGACCTGATCGAGTTCGTCGAGGAAGAAGAGCCCGAGGAAGTCGCCGAAGTCTGCTTCTACGACAAGTCCAACTTTGGCGGCGCCAGCTTCTGCCTCGAGCCCGGCGACGTGCAGGAAAAGCTCTCGTCGAAGTGGAACGACCGCATCTCCTCGGTCACCGTCACCGGCGACATAAGCGTCGATCTCTGCTCGGACGCGGGGCTCTATGGCGTCTGCACGACGCTCAGTTCGGATGTGAAGTCCCTGCCGGCCAAGCTCAACAACAAGGTGAGCGCCATCGAGGTCTCCGAGGAAGAGTAAGCGCTTCCGGACCGATTGAGGTGCCGTTCACAAAGTCGCGCGGGCAGCAACTTCAAACGCTGCCCGCCGTTACTTGGTCATTACCCCGACCGAGAGAGCGAAAATGAAGCGCCCCGTCAAACTCCTGATCCTCAACATCGCCACCGGCGTTGCCATCGTCGCCTCCGCCGCCATGGTGCTGAGCCCCGCTTTCGCCGGTATCTGACTGCGTTGATTGAGGCGTGAACAATTCGCCGCTTGTGGCATCGGCGCACTTTCAACTGTCATTGTGCAGGGATAGGTTGTCTCCACCGATTTGCCTGGGGATACCTGATGCGCGCACTCACTCGCCTTGTTGTACTGGCCCTGCTTGCCTTCGCCGCATTTGCCTCCCCTGCTGCCGCCATCGAGACCGGCACCCCCGCCTGGCTGATCAACGCCTCCCAGCTCAAGGATGGCCCAGGCTCTGCCTACAAGGTGACTGGCGAACTCGGCGACGAGACCCGCATCCGCGTCGATCGCTGCTCCGGCCTCTGGTGCAAGATCCACGCTGAGGGCGTGCGCGGCTGGGTGTCGCTCAGCAACGTCACTTTCGGCCAGGAGCCGCGCGGCCCGCTCACCGGCCCGCGCCTCAACTACCCCACCGGCGGCACGGTCTGCTTCTATACCGGCAAGAACTACACCGGCACCGGCTACTGCAACGGCTCGGGCTTCGTCGTGCATGACCTGATGCTGAGCGGCCTCGACAACACCTTCTCGTCGGTCCAGGTCAATGGTGGCTCGGTCACCGCCTGCCGCGACCGCAAGTTCCAGAGCTATTGTGAACGCATCATCGAAAGCCAGCCGGTCCTCGATGGCTTCCTCGACGACGGCGTCTCCTCCTACCGCATCTGGTAGGGGCCGGGCGGTAGCGCCCGTGCGAGAACACTGACATCTCCTACCCACCGTCATCCCCGGGCTTGACCCGGGGACCCATCTTGCGCTCGCACAACTCCACAGGTGTACGCTCACCCGCCGGCTGCGGCCTTCTCAAGCGCCGCCACATCGATTTTCCGCATCTGCAGCATTGCTTGCATGGCGCGTCCAGCAGCCGCCCGGTCCGGCAACCCCAGAAGCCGCATCAGCGCCTGCGGCACGATCTGCCAGCTCAGCCCATACTTGTCCTTGAGCCAGCCGCACATGCTCTCCTCGCCGCCGTCTGCGGTCAGCCGCGTCCAGTAATGGTCGACCTCCGCCTGGTCCACACAGTCCACGGTAAAGCTCACCGCCTCAGTAAAGTGGTACTGCGGTCCGCCATTGAGCCCCATGAACTCCTGATCATGCAGCCGGAACCGCACCACCATCGGATCAGCCGATCGCACCTCCCCGTCTCCGAACACCTCCACATAAAAGCGCGCGGCGCTTCCGCCTGTCCGTCGAGCCACAGGCACGGCATGATCTTGGGCATCTCGTCTCTCCTCGTTGAACCGCAAGCCTCATGCTACCAGCACCCGGCGTCAACAGGCGCACCCCCGCGCCTACTCGTCCGCCCATTCACCCTACCCCGTTCAGCGCATGTTCAGCCTGCGCATGCTCTGCTATCTCAACGCAGCGGCCTTGACCCGAACCCGCTGCCCGAGGGACCCCATCATGACTCGTACCCATCTGATCGCCACGCTTGCTGCCCTCCTGGTGGCTGGCGGCACCACTGCGGCTTTCGCTGCGCCCAATGCCATGGCCGACGGCGACTTCGACTTGCGCAAGTCGCCCAAGAACAGCGCCAAGGCCGTCAATTTCGTCGAAGAGGGTGACCTGCTCACAATCACCGAATGCACCAAGTCCTGGTGCTACGCCAAGGTGCCGGGCCCGGACGGCTGGATCCGCCGCGACTACCTCCTGCCCATCGACGACGAGGGCGAGGTCTATGAGGACGAGCCCTTCAGCCTCAACTTCAACTTCGGCCCCGGCGGCCCCAAGATCACCATCGGCGGCGGAAACTCGGGCGGTGGCGGCAATGGCGGTGGTGGCGGCGGTGGTGCTCCGCGCGCCTGCTTCTTCGAAGATGTCGGCTATGCCGGCCAGAGCTTCTGCGTGGGCGCCGGCCAGAGCGTTCCTAATGTGGGCTACCAGTGGAACGATGCCATCTCGTCCGTCCGCGTCTACGGCGGCGCGCAGGTCGAGGCCTGCGCCGACGACAACTTCAATGGCGGCTGCACCACCTGGGCGCAGAACGTCTCCAATGTCGGCGGCAACTGGAACGACCGCGTGACCTCGCTCACCGTCTACTGAGCTTTTGGAAGGGCGCCGCCCAGCGGCGCCCTCAATACTGGTTGAGCACTTCCGCCATGAAGAGGTTCAGCGCCGCCAGCACGGCCAGCAGGATGCCCCAAAGCGGTAGCCCGATCAGCACCAGGATCAGCGACGCCACGGCGAACATCGCGACCTTGAAGACCAGCAGCGGCTGCCGCTTCAGCCGGCGCTTCGAGCGCGGCGCCGCGTAAATCCCCCACAGCACGATGAACACCGCGGCGCCCACGAGGCCGCCCACCAGCTGCAGCCAGCCGCTGAGCAGCACCCCGATCGCCGCAAAGCTCAAGAGCGCCGCCAGTTCCAGCAGAAACGCCAGTGCCAGGTTGCCGTAGCGCAGCCACTCGGGATGCTTCATCGCCCCCACCATCCGCCGCAATCGCCGCATCGCCTGTGTCGCCATCGTCCCCTCCCCCGTCTGCCCCACCTTACCCAGCGCCGCGCCTCCCGCAAAGGCGACACGACGCCTCTCGCCCGTTCCCTTTCCGTTCGCCGGGTGGTAAACAAATGAACCTCCCTCCTGCTGACAGGTTTTGACAGCGCACCTATCTATGGTGCCTCCTGCCGAACACCCCCCCGCGAGCGCATCATGGCCACCGACAAGAAGTCCGCCCGTCCGGGCAAAGCCGAGTTCTCGATCGATGACTTCATCGGCGAGATCGAGAAGGCCGAGGCGGAGACGCTGAGCAAGCCGCTGCCGCAGGAGCGCCTGCGCAACAAGCGCGCCCTCGACAACGCCGCCCGCCGCGCCGCCGAGGAACAGGCCGCCCCGGTCGAGAAGGCCAAGAAGTCCAAAAAGTCCGCCACCACCGGCATGACCCTGGCCTCGCCCAAATCCAAGGCCAACTCGGTCGAGCGCCCGGATTTCGGCACCGGCTTTGGCGAACCGGCGCAGGCCGGCTTCGGCCACGTGCCGTCGGGCCGCTCCAACCTCGGCAGCCAGACCCTGCCCTCCGGCACCCAGCAGGTGGCCCAGATCGGCACCGAGGTCGGCAATGTCGGCATCTCGGCGACCGTCCGGGCGCTCGAAGACATCATCATGAACGGCCGCAAGGAGGTCGAGGGCAACGCCGCCTGGAAACCCCACCGCCCGGCCCCGCGGCAAAAGTCCGAAGGCGGCATCCCGTTCAAGCTCGCCACCAGCTACACCCCGGCCGGCGACCAGCCCACCGCCATTGCCGAGCTGGTCGAAGGCATCGAGAGCGGCGAGACCGACCAGGTGCTGCTCGGCGTCACCGGCTCGGGCAAGACCTTTACCGCCGCGCAGGTCATCGCCCGCACCCAGCGCCCGGCGCTGATCCTTGCGCCCAACAAGACCCTCGCCGCCCAGCTCTATGGCGAGTTCAAGTCCTTCTTCCCCGACAACGCCGTCGAGTACTTCGTCTCCTACTACGACTACTACCAGCCCGAGGCCTACGTCCCCCGCACCGACACCTACATCGAGAAGGAATCCACCATCAACGAGCAGATCGACCGCATGCGCCACTCGGCGACGCGCGCCCTGCTCGAACGCGACGACGTCATCATCGTCGCCTCGGTCTCCTGCATCTACGGCATCGGCTCGGTGGAAGACTACACCGCCATGACCATCGATCTGCGCAAGGGCCAGAAGATCGACCAGCGCGAGCTGCTCCGCTCCCTCGCCCAGCTGCAATACAAGCGCGGCGACGTCGGCTTCGTCCGCGGCACTTTTCGCGTCCGCGGCGATACCATCGAGCTCTTCCCCGCCCACTATGAGGACGCGGCCTGGCGCGTCACCCTCTTCGGCAACGAGATCGAGTCCATCGCCGAGTTCGATCCGCTGACCGGCAAGAAATCCTCCGACCTCATCTCCATCCGCGTCTTCGCCAATTCCCACCACGTCACCCCGCGCACCACCCTCACCGGCGCCATCCGCGAGATCCGCAAGGAGCTCGCCGGCCGCCTGCAGGAGCTCAACGGCGCCGGCCGCTTCCTCGAAGCCCAGCGCCTCGAGCAGCGCACCCTGTTCGATCTCGAGATGATGGAAGCCACCGGCTCCTGCGCCGGCATCGAGAACTACTCGCGCTACTTCTCCGGCCGCCGCCCCGGCGAGCCGCCGCCGACGCTGTTCGAATATCTGCCCGACAACGCCTGGTCTTCATCGACGAGAGCCACGTCACCATCGG
>JACDQI010000163.1 GCA_015657675.1 Devosia sp. | reverse complement strand
GCCGAAGCGAGATCCCCACACACACTCGGTGTCATCCCTGCGAAGCAGGGATCCACCTTTCCACCAGCGCTGCGGAGAAATGGACCCCAGCTTTCGCTGGGGTGACAGCTGGTGGGTGGTTGTGGTCAGTGGTCCACCACCGATGCCCTTCAGACCTTCCGTAAATCCACCCGATCGATCGTATGGGCCGGGCCCTTGGTGAGGATCAGGTCGGCGCGGCCGCGGGTGGGGAGGACGTTTTCGACCAGGTTGGGGACGTTGATCGCCTCCCAGGCCCAGAGACCAAACTTTTCGGCTTCCTCGAGGCTCATTTCCGAGAAGCGGTGGAAGAAGCTCTTGGGATCGGCGAAGGCGGTTTCGCGCAGGCGGCGGAAACGCTCCATGAACCAGACCCGCAGATCATCCATCTCGGCATCGATATAGATCGAGAAGTCCAGGAAGTCCGAGGCAAACAGGATCGGCTTGCCGCTCTTGGGCAATTCGCCCGGCTGCAGGATGTTGAGGCCCTCGACGATGAGGATGTCGGGGCGATCGACGATCAGCTGCTCGCCCGGCACCACGTCATAGACGAGGTGCGAATAGACTGGCACCGCCACATTGGGCTTGCCGGACTTCATGTCGGCGAGAAAGCCGACAAAGCGGGCGCGGTCATAGCTTTCCGGGAACCCCTTGCGGTCCATCAGCCCGCGTTCTTCGAGCACCGCATTGGGAAACAGAAAGCCGTCGGTGGTGACGAGATCGACCTTGGGCGAGCTCGGCCAGCGCTGCAGCAGGGCCCGCAAGATGCGCGAGGTGGTGGATTTGCCCACCGCCACTGAACCGGCAATGCCGATGATGAACGGCACCCGGCGGCCGTCGGCGCCGAGGAACCGGGTCGAGACATTGTGCAGCTGCTGCGTCGCCTCGACATAAAGCGAGATGAGGCGGCTCAGCGGGAGGTAGATTTCCTCGGCTTCCTCGAAGGAGATCGGATCGGTCAGTGCCCGCAACCGACGGATGTCATCGGCGGCGAGCGTCATCGGCTCGTCGGCGCGCAGCCGGCCCCATTCGGCGCGGCTGAAGTGATGGTAGGGCTGGAGTTCGACCTTGCGCGCCATCAGGATTTTCCGCGCGAGGCTTTTTCGGTGAGGCCCGACTGGGCGGTGCGGCTTTCAAGCTCGGCCATCACTTCCTCGAGCGGCACATCAGTGGCCTTGAGCAGCACCAGCAGGTGATAGAGCACGTCGCCGGCCTCGCCAATGAGGCCGGGGCGATCGGCGGCAACCGCCGCGATCACCGCTTCGGTGGCTTCCTCACCCAGCTTCTGGGCGCATTTCTGCACGCCGCGCGACAGCAGCCGCGCCGTGTAGCTCTCGTCGGGCGAAGCGGCGGCGCGGGCGGCGACGCGCTGGTTGAGGTCTTCGAGCGTGAACGACATCAGAAATCCCCGCGATCGTGGCGCATGGGAATGCCATGCTGTTCGAGATGGGCCTTGGCCTCTGCGATGGTGAACGTGCCGAAGTGGAAGATCGATGCCGCCAGCACAGCCGAAGCGTGCCCGACTTTCACCCCTTCGACCAGATGGTCGAGCGAACCGACGCCGCCCGATGCCACCACCGGTACGTGCACGGCGTCCGCGATGGTGCGGGTCAGTTCGAGATCGAAGCCCGACTTGGTGCCGTCTCGATCCATCGAGGTGACCAGCAGTTCGCCGGCGCCGCGTTCGACCATTTTGACCGCGAACTCGACGGCGTCGAGTCCGGTGGGGTTGCGGCCGCCATGGGTGAAGATTTCCCACTCATTCATATTGTCCTGGCCGGGGCCGCGGGTCTGGCGCCGGCGTGCGTCGACGGAGACGACGATGCACTGGTCGCCGAACTTGTCGGCGGCGCGGGAGATGAAGTCCGGATCGTTCACGGCAGCCGAGTTGATCGAAACCTTATCGGCACCGGCCAGCAGCAGTTTCCGGATATCTTCGATCTTGCGGATGCCGCCGCCGACGGTCACGGGCATGAAGCAGTGCTCCGCCGTGCGCGCCACCACGTCGAAAATGGTGTCGCGACCTTCGGCCGATGCAGTGATGTCGAGGAAGGTGAGCTCGTCGGCGCCAGCGGCGTCATAGGCCATGGCGGCTTCGACGGGGTCGCCAGCATCGATCAGATCGACGAACTGTACGCCCTTGACGACGCGGCCGTCTTTCACATCCAGGCACGGAATAAGGCGGGTCTTGAGGGTCACTGGCGTGGCTCCTTGGAAGGCTTGCGCAGCGACGCGTACACCGCAAAGAGCAGCGAAAACAGCCAGAACACGAGGAAGAAGAAGGCGCCGAGACCGAAATAGAAGGGCAGATAGCCATAGGCCGCGGCGAAAAACACCGCCAGCAGCGGCACCAGCGCGGCCGGATAGACCCACCAGTTGACTCGGCGGACCAGGATGTCGCGCTTGGGGGCGGCCATCAGGCGGCCTGCTTCAGAAGCGCAATTGCTTCACGTGAATCAATCCGGCCGTCATAAAGCGCGCGGCCGGTAATGGCGCCTTCGAGCACCCGGGCATCCGGCCGGGTCATGCGGCGAATATCGTCCATGGAGGCGAGGCCGCCCGAGGCGATGACCGGGATGGAGACCGCCGGCGAGTTCAAGCGTCGAGTCCCAGTTGATGCCGGTGAGGATACCGTCGCGATCGATGTCGGTATAGATGATGGCGGCGACGCCGGCGCCCTCGAAGCGCTTGGCGAGATCGATCACCGAGAGTTCAGAGGTTTCGGCCCAGCCTTCGACGGCGACCTTGCCACCCTTGGCGTCGATGCCAACCGCGACCTTGCCGGGGAACTTCTTCGCCGCTTCCTTGACGAGGGCCGGATCGCGAACCGCGACGGTGCCGAGAATGACGCGCGACAGGCCCTTGCCCAACCAAGCCTCGATATGCGCCAGCGTGCGTATGCCGCCGCCGAGCTGGACGGGGAACTTTACCGTCTTCAGGATATCCTCGACCACCGCGCCATTGACGCTCTCGCCGGCAAAGGCGCCGTTGAGGTCGACGACGTGCAGATACTCAAAGCCCTGGTCCTCAAAGCTCTTGGCCTGCGCGGCGGGGGAGTCGTTGAAGACCGTCGCCTGGTTCATGTCGCCCAGTTTCAGGCGCACGCACTGGCCGTCCTTCAGATCGATGGCGGGGAAAAGGATCATGCCGGGACTCCAGTGCAAGGGGCTGCCCCCTCCCCACCCCTCCCCACGGAGGGGGAGGGTGCCCGCTGATGCGTGAGGCACGATCGCGCCGCAAACACGATCTGCACCTCTCCCCTTGTGGGGGAGGTTGGGAGGGGGGTCTGCCAGAGGTTCACGGCTTCCACCGCAGGAAATTGCCGATGAGGCCAAGACCAAGGGTCTGGCTCTTTCGGGGTGAAACTGG
>JACDQI010000162.1 GCA_015657675.1 Devosia sp. | reverse complement strand
TATCGGGGCGATCGCTCGACCTATGTGGTGCTCTCGCCGCTTGGCCAGACGCCCTTCGGGCTGGCGCTCGGCGTGCTGGCCGCGATGGCGGCCGGCGCCTTTTACGGTTTCCTGCCGGGCATCGCGAAGGCCAAGCTCGGCGCCAACGAGATCGTCTCGTCGCTGATGCTCAACTACATCGCCATTGAGCTCTGCAACTTCCTCGTACGTACCTCGCTGCCGTTGCCGCAGCCGGGCGTGCTCACCACCATCGACTTCCCTGAGGCGTCGGTCCTGCCGGCGCTGGTCGACAAGACCCGCATCGATCTGGGCCTGATCTTTGCCATCGTCGCCGTGCTGGTCGTGTGGTTTGCGCTCTATCGCACGTCCTGGGGGCTCAAGCTTCGACTGGTCGGACACAATTCACGCTTTGCCGAGTATGCCGGCATCCGCTCGACCTTCATCATGGTCTCGCCATGGCCGCTTCGGGTGCGCTAGGTGGCCTGCTCGGCGCGATGTTCGTGCAGGGTCAGACCTGGGGCAAGCTCACTGTGCAGTTCGAAGGCGGGCTCGCCTTCGAGGGCATTCTCGTTGCCATCGTGGCGCGCAGCCGGCCGCTGGCCGTGCCAGTGGTGGCGATCTTTTACGCCTATCTCCGGCAGGGCGCCTCGCTGATGAACGTGCGTACTGACGTGCCGGCCGAAGTGATCGGCGTCGTCACCGCCATCATCATCCTCCTCGTCTCCTCGACCTTCTCGCTCAACTTCCTCACCCGGTGGTTCAAGCGCAGCCCGGCACCCGTCGCCAGTGCTCCGACCACCGAAGGAGCCGCAAAATGATGGAACTCTTCCTGACCGTCTTTTCGGCGGCCTTCTTCGTCACCATCATCCGCACCACCACGCCGCTGCTGCTCGCAACGCTGGGCGGCCTCGTGGCTGATCTTTCGGGCGCGCTCAACGTGGCGCTCGAAGGCCAGATGCTGATCGCAGCGCTCACAGCGGTGGTCGTTTCGGTCTATGCGCCCTGGTATGTGGCGGTCGTTGCCGGGCTCGGCGCCGGTGCCTTTCTGGGCCTCCTGATGGCGTTCTTTGCGCTGCGCATGAAGGCCGACATCATCCTTGTCGGCTTTGCCATCAACATCCTTGCGGCCGGTGGGACCGTCTTCGCGCTGGCGCTTGCCACCGGTGGCGACAAGGGCACCTCGATCAACCTGCAGTCGCAGGCCATCCCGATGCTCGATCTCAGCTTCCTCTCGGGTATCCCGGTGGTCGGGCCGACGCTCAGCTCGCTGCTCTCGGGGCACTCGGTGCTCTCGTGGGTGTCGGCGTTCCTGGTGTTCGCGATCTGGTACTTTCTCTACCGCACGCCCTGGGGCCTCTGGCTGCGCGGCGTCGGCGAGTATCCGGCCGCGCCGGAGGCTGCCGGCATTCCGGTCAACAAGGTGCGCACCTGGAGCCTCATCGTCTCGGGAGCGCTTGCTGGGCTCGGTGGTGCGCAGCTCGCCATGTTCAACTATGTGGGGTTCACGCGCGACATGACCGCCGGTCGCGGCTTTATCGCGCTGGGCGCGGTGCTGCTGGGCGCGCGCCATCCGGTGGGGGCGTTGCTTGCGGCACTGCTCTTTGGCGCGTTCGAGGGTCTGGCCGTGGTGATGCCGGGTCTCTTCCGCGAGATCCCGGCCGAACTGATCCGCATGATCCCCTTCATCGTCACCATCCTCGCCCTGGTGCTCTTCAGCTACCGAGCCCAGCAGCTGATGAAGATGCGCTCGGGGCAGTAGGGGAAGCAAAACTCTCAGTCAGGTCACCCTCCCCCTTGCGGGGAGGGG
>JACDQI010000161.1 GCA_015657675.1 Devosia sp. | reverse complement strand
TACCCACCGTCATCCCCGGGCTTGACCCGGGGACCCATCCCTCCACCCAACTGCAAGCTGAAGTCTGGCCCTTCGGTTTGTTGCGCTGTGCGTGGGTGTTGATCCTTTTGCTGCCACGTGAGTGGGTTGTTGGATCGCCCCCTCCACCGCTCAGGCGGTCCCCCTCCCCCGTAAACGGGGGAGGATTTGGAGAGGCTGGCGAGAGGTTTCAGTCGGGTCCTCCCCCGTTCAACGGGGGAGGGGGACCATCCAGAGGGGTGGTGGAGGGGCGCTCTAGCTCAGCAACATGCCGCGCGGCCGCGTGAAAGTCTGCCGCCCAGCCTTCCACCCCTGCAGCGGTGGCGCAATGCGGCGCACGGCATCTGATGGGCTGGTGGCATCGAACAGCACAAGGTCGGCGGGCGCGCCGATGGTGATGCCATACGACCGTCCGATCATCCGCGCGGCATCACTCGTGACCATCGCGAACGCCGCTTCGAGATCGGCGTCCCGGGAAAGCTGGGCGACATTGGCAAAGAGGTTCGCCATGCGCATCAGGTTGGCGTCGCCATAGGGCGTAAAGGGATTGAGGACGTTGTTGGTGGCGACGGCGGTCGGCGCGCCGGCGCTACGGAGCCGCATCAATGGCGCGACGCCGCGCGGGACCAGAGTCTGCCGGTCGCGGCCGAGGAGGAAGAGGTCGGTTGCCGGCAAGGCGATGACGCCGACCTGCGTTTCCGCCAACTGCACCGCCATACTGTCCACGGCCTCGGGTGCCCAGGTCGAGAGCTTGGTGACATGCCCGCAGGCGACACGCCCATGAAAGCCGCAGCGCCGCGTCTCGGCGAGGATGGCCGGCAGGTCGGCGCGGTCCGGATTGAGATCGAAGTCGGTATGGAAATCCGCGTCGACTCCGAAGCGCTGCGCCAGCGCGAAGATGCGCGCCACATGCGCCACAGGATCGGGGTCGGTATAGGTGCAGCCGCCGACAAGATCGGCGCCATCGGCGAGTGCTGCGGCCAGCATCTCCTCGGTCTCGGGCTCGTTGGTGAGCCCCTCCTGCGCGAAGGCGCAGATCTGGATGTCGATGGCGTGCGCATAGGCGGCGCGCACGGCCTTGATGGCTTCGAACGAGCGCATGCCGGCACGCGGATCGATCTCGACGAAGGTCCGCATGGCGACCGTACCGTTGAGGATTGCCGCTTCCACGACGCGCGCGGCGCGCGCGTAAACGTCCTCGACCGTGAACCGCGCCTTGGCCGCAGCCGTTTCGCGCACCGCCTCGGGGAGGGTGCCTTCGCTGATGCTGACGCGGTCGAGAATGCCGGCCTTGTCGAGATGGATATGACACTCGACGAGGCCTGCGGTGAGCAGGCTGCCACCGGCATCAACGCGCTGCGCATCAACAGCAATCGAAGGCGCGATCTCGGCGATGGTGCCGCCCGCAACTCCGACGCTCCAGCGTCCTGACTGGCCTGCCAGCACGGCATTGTCGATGATGAGATCAAGGCCCAACTGGCGCCCTCCGTTACGGCACCAGCGCGCCGTTCTCGGCCACCAGCACGCCAGCCTTGTAGACGCTGCGATGGCCCGGCACAGCGACGACGGCTTCTTGCACATGCTGCGCCGGCAGCGCCACGAAATCGGCCTTGTCGCCGACGGCAAGGCCATAGCCCTCGACCCGCAACGCCTTGGCGCCGCCATAGGTCACCACGTCGAGCGCCGCCGCCAGCTCCTCGTCGAAGAAAAAGCCCGAGCGATGCCCGATCATGTTGGCGCGCCGCAGCATGTCGCCATCGCCATAGGGCCACCAGCTGTCGCGGATATTGTCCGAGCCCGAGAACACCGTCACGCCCGCCGCGCGCAGCGGCGCCACCGGCGGGAAGGGACCGTTTGGTGGCGCGATCGTCATGATGGCCACACCGGCCTTGGCGAGCGTCGCGGCGGTGCGCTGCAGCAGCGCCTCGGGCACTTCGCCGAGTGAGTAGGCATGGCTCACGGCAACCTGTCCGCCGAGCCCGAGTGCCGCGGTGCGCGCCGCGATCTGCTCGATCTCGAAAATGCCGAGCGTGCCACCGTCATGCAGGTGAATGTCGACGCCGACGCCGCGCTTTTCGGCGATGCCGAACACCACATCGAGATGGCCTTCGATGTTGCGATCGAACGAGGCCGGGTCGAGCCCGCCCACCAGTTCGCAACCGGCGACCACCGCGTCATCGAGCAGCGCCGCCGTCCCCGGATCGGTGAGGATGCCGTTCTGCGGAAAGGCCACGAACTCGATGTCGATGCGGCCGCGATATTCCTCGCGCACGTCGAGCAGCACTTCGAGATGGCCGAGGCCGATCTGGCTGTCGACCATCACATGGCTACGCATCTGCGTGGTGCCATGCGCGAGGCTGAGGTCGACATGCTTGCGGGCGCGCTCGGCCAGCGGCGCGGCCTGCGCCAGGTTCTCGCGCTGGAACGCCACCCGCTCGCGTACCACAAAGCCGTTGGGGCCGGCGCGATAGGGCTGCCACGCATCGCCATAAAGGCTGAAGTCGAGATGGCAGTGCCCCTCGACAAAACCAGGGACAACAAGCCGGCCCCCGAGGTCGATATGAAGGCCCTCGGGCAGCGCCTCACCCGGCCGGCCGATGGCAGCAATCCGCCTGGCCTCGACCACAACAAAACCCGCCGGTCCGTCCGGCAGGATGAGGTTAGTGAAGACGCGCCGGGCTCGATCCATCAGGCAGCGTGGGGCAGGGCGCGGAGCTTGTCCATGAAACGCTGCACGCGGGCCGCGTCGACGGCCTTCCAGGTGTCGCCATCGACCTTGAAATGCGTGCCAATCACGCAGCCATCGGCGATCGACATGATGTCGCTGACATTGTCGATATTGACCCCGGTATTGGCAAAGAGCGGGGTATCCGGCAGCGCCTCGCGCACGCTCTTGAGATTGCTCATTTCGGCCGGCTGGCCGGTGAGCGGCCCCGAGACCAGGATGACGTCGGCGAGCGAGGAGAACACCGCGCTCTTGGCGCGCAGCGCGATGGCGCGGGTATCGAGCGAGTCGGCGAATTCGGCATTGATGTTGAACAGCAGTTTCAAATCCTGCCGGCCGAGCTGGCGGCGGAGCCGCAGCGCTTTGGCGGCGTTGGGTTCCCAAAGGCCCATGTCGGAGGCAAAGAGGCCGGTGAAGATTTCGCGGGCAAAGCTGGCGCCGGTCGCGGTGGCGATGGCGACGGTGGCGTAAGGATCCCAGAGATAGTTGACCCCGAACGGCACCTTGAGGATCGGCTTGACCGCGCTCACCACCGCCGTCATCGCGGCGATGGATTCCACCGAGCCCTTGAGCTCATAGGGCCGGTCGTTCTCGTTGCCGAACATGATGGCGCTGACGCCACCGGCCTGCAGCTTTTCGACGTCCTTGATGACGTTTTCGATCAGGCGATCCATGCCACCATCGGCGTCATAGAGCGGCGCGCCGGGCAGGGCCCCGATATGGGCCATGGCAATCACCGTCTTTTCTCGTCTGTCGAACAGGCCCATTGCTTCTCGAACTCCAGTCTTTGACTCTGTTGGCCGCCCTAGCGGGCGACGATCACTTTGGTGCCGGCCTCGTTGAGCGCCGCAGCGAGGTCCGCCGGCGGCTCGCTGTCGGTCACCAGCACATGTACCTTTTCGAGCGGCGCCACGCGCGACAGCGCCCGCCGGTTGAACTTGGACGCGTCGCAGAGCACCACCACCTGGCCGGCGCTGGCCATGAAGGCGCGCTTCACTTCGGTGTCTTCGGGCGAATAGTCGTAATAGCCGCTGGCATCGATGCCCGAGACGCCGATGAACACCTTGTCGAGGAAGTGCCGACTGAGGCTGTCGACGGCCTGCTGGCCGATCACCGAATATTCCGGCACGCGCACCTGGCCGCCCAGGATGTAGACCGTGCCATTGCCCTCGGCCATCTGCATGCCGACGCGCAGGTTGTTGGTGAAGACGCGGAGGTCACGCCGCGACGTGAGGACGTTGGCGAGCGCCAGGATCGAGGTGCCGACATCGAGCCCGACGGACTCGCCGGCCGCGACCAGCCCGGCAGCGGCCTGCGCGATCGAGGACTTCTCCAGCGCGTGCAGCCGCATCCGCTGCTCGAAGGCCGGCTCGTCCTCGTCAAAGGCGAGGCTGGTGAGCGGCCCGGCGGCGACGGCGCCGCCATGCGTGCGCTCGAGCAGGCCCTTCTTGCCGAGCAGGTCCAGATCGCGCCGGATGGTCATGCCCGAGACGCCCAGTTCGGACGAGAGATCGGCGATGGAAACGAAGCCGTCTTTTTCGAACGACGCGATGATCCGCGCCTGCCGCAGGGCGGCTGGCAGGCGGCTGCCACCCTCGCGACGCTCGCTTTGTGCACTGCCGTCGTGTTCGCTTCTGGTCATCGCTGCGGCTTCTCGTTTTTCCTAGCAGGATTTGGCATTTCGGGCCGTTCTGATGTCTGCCTAACACAGGGTCGCGCGTTAATAAAGGTTGTATTATGTGAGAAAATGTTCAAAACTGCAAAAAGTCGGTTTGCCGGTTGCAGGCCGTGTTGAGACACCGGGTTGAGGCAAGGAGTTCTGATGTCCGAATTCGCGGGGAAGTCGGTTGTGGTCACGGGCGGCGCGTCGGGTATAGGCGCGGCAATTGCCCGGACATTTCATGAGGCCGGGGCGCTGGTGACCATCCTCGATCTCGATCCCGGCCGCGCCGCCATCATGGCGCAGAGCCTCGGATCCACTGCCGCCTCCGCCCAGGTCGATGTGCGCGATCGTGCCTCCGTGCAGGCCGCCATGGATAGCGTTATCGCCAGCCGCGGCGGCATAGATATTCTGTGCGCCAATGCCGGCGTTTCCACCATGCAGAAATCCGTCGACCTCACCGATGAGGACTGGGATTTCAACATGGATGTGAACGCCCGCGGCATCTTCCTCTGCAACCAGATCGTGGTGCGCCACTTCCTCGCCACCGGCAGGAAGGGCGTCATCGTCAACACCGCCTCGCTCGCCGCCAAGGTCGGTGCGCCGCTGTTGGCGCATTACTCGGCCAGCAAGTTCGCCGTGCTCGGCTGGACGCAGGGCTTCGCCAAGGAACTGGCGCCGCTCGGCATCCGCGTCAACGCGGTCTGCCCCGGCTTCGTCCGCACCTCCATGCAGGAGCGCGAACTGGTGTGGGAAGCGAGCCTCCGCGGCATGACGCCAGAAGCGGTGTTCAACGAATACGTCTCGCTGACCCCGATGGGCCGCATCGAAGAGCCCGAGGACGTCGCCGTGGTGGTAAAATTCCTCGCCTCCGATGGTGCGCGCTTCATGACCGGGCAGGGCATCAACGTCACCGGCGGCATCCGCATGGATTGAGCGGCTGCGGCCGCTCTGGGAGGACTTTATGGATCAAGTGATCGAGACCGCTGCGGGCGGCACCGAGATCGTCCGGCATCCGCGTGCTGCCGCGGCGCTCCGTCGCCTCATCGGCGACATCGGCCAGCGCAGCGGCGAGTTCCCGGCCTTCCTCGCCAATCATGTGCCCATGGTGCTCGAAGCTATGGGCCGGCTCGGTGCCAGCCCGGCGCGGCTCGCCGAATACGCCGCCTTCTACAATGCCGCCCACAACGTACCGTTTCCGCCGCCGCCGGTTGCGAGCTTGAGCGAAGCCGACTGGCACACCGCCATCGGCCATCGCGACCGCGAGACCGACCTGCGCGACTTCTTCGCCGATCAGGTGGCGCGCCTCGGTGGCGCCGAAGCTATCCGCCGCTACCTGCCGACACTGTTCCCCGGCGTTGCGGCATCGGCCACCCACGGCCTGATGCGTCTCGCCTATGCGGTACTGCGGCGCGACGAAACCGAGATCGGCATTTCGCTCGGCTATTGGGCCGCGACCTGGCTCAGCTTCCCGGTGCGTTCAGGCGGCGATGCGCCCACCATCGATCCGCTGGTTCCGGTGCTCGCCATGCGGCCCGAGCCGAGCTTTCGCGGCATCGTACTGAGCTCGACCCTGCTCTGGAAGTTCATTGAGCACATGGGCACGTTGCCCGCCTTCCAGGCGCAGCTCGGGCGCCTGCAACCGACGCCGGGCCTCCTCGACCAGCTTCGTCAGCTGTCGCTGCAGCTCTATGCGGCCACCACGAGCTTTGAAGCGCTGCACGCCGTCACCGGCTGCCACTGGCTGCGGCTGGTGGCGCCCTATGTTGACGAGCCCGAGCACCTCGCCGCCTATTGGTGGGAAGTGGTGATGTCGCTCTACGCCAAGATCGGCATGCCCGACCTCCCCGACCCTGCGCTGCTCGACCAGTGGCGCACCCTGGTGCCGCCGAGCGACGCCGCCATCGCCGCTGCCGCAGTGGCATCGGAGGACGAGCACGACCACTCGCTCGTGTTTTCCGCGCTCGAAGAATACCGCGTCACCGGCGACCCGCTTTATCGCGTGGTCGCGGCGCGGCGGGTGGGGTTGTTGGCTTGAAGTAGACCTCACCATGAGGGCTAAAGGGGGTTTCGGTATCACCCCGAAAGCGTCTGCACCTTGCGGAGCGCGGGGAAGCGCCAGGCCCAGATGCCGACGATCACCAGCGTGCCGACGCCGCCGACAATGCCGGCGCCCACTGGCCCGAGCAGCGCTGCCATCAGCCCGCTCTCGAAATCGCCCAGCTGATTGGAGGCGCCGATGAACAGCGAGTTGACCGCGTTCACCCGACCGCGCATCTCGTCGGGCGTCAGGAGTTGCACCAGCGAGCTGCGGATCACCACGCTCACCGTATCGGCCGCGCCCAGCACCATCAGCGCCGCAACCGACAGCACGATGTTGGTCGAGATCGCAAAGACGATGGTGAACACCCCGAACACCGCGACGGCGCCCAGCATGGTCATGCCGACATTGCGCTCGAGCCGGTACCGGGCGAGCCAGATCGACATGATCAGCGCCCCCACCGCCGGGGCAGCGCGCAGGAAGCCCAGCGCCCACGGCCCGGCCATCAGGATGTCGCGCGCAAAGATCGGCAGCAGCGAGGTGATGCTGCCCAGCAGCACCGCGAAAAGGTCGAGCGACAACGTGCCCAGAATGATCGGCCGGCTGCGGATGAAGCTGACGCCGGCGAACACCGATTGCAGCGTAAGGGGCTCGCGCCCGATCCGCGGCGCCGGCCGCGGGATCAGCATCACGCAGGTGCCTGCCCCGGCAAACAGCAGCGCCGCGACGGCGAATGGCACCACCGGTCCGAGCCCATAGAGCAGCCCGCCCAGCGCCGGCCCGACGATGATCGCCGCCTGCATGAACGAGGTCGAGGTGGCGATGGCGTGCTGCAGCACCGCGGGCGGCACAATGCCCGGCAGCAGCGCCGACATGGTGGGTCGCTCAAAGGCGATGGCGCAGCCCAGCACGCCCACGCCGATGAAGATGCCGACCGTATCGAGCCAGCCCTGCCAGAGCCCCAGCGCCATCACCCCGACAGTGATCGCCTCCAGCACCTGGCAGGCAAGGCCGATGCGGCGTCTGTCGTAGCGGTCCGCCACCGGTCCGACCACGAAGGTGAGGAGCAGCACCGGCAGGAACTGGACCAGCCCCACCAGCCCGAGCGCGATTGCACTGCGCGTCTGATCGTAGACTAGCCAGCCGATCGCCACCACCGTGCCGTTGAACGCCAGCGACGAGAGCACCCGCGAGGCGATGAAATTGCGAAAGGCGGGGTTCTGCCGCAGCAGGGCGGTATCGACCTGCAGCGGGTTTGTGTCAGCGCTCATGCGCGGTTCCTCGTTCGGCGACCGCAGCGCCATCCTGGGATGCGGCGAGCGGCAAAGCGGCGTGTGGATTCAGGGATCTGAATTCAAGGGGCAGGACCGGCGTCCCATGGGCGATTGTGCTTGGACGGGACGACGGCGTTTCGATTATGGTCCGAGCCGCACCCACAACGCAATGGAGGCCTGACCATGGGCGAACGGATCAAACTGACAGCCGCCGATGGCTTCGAGCTCAACGCCTATCGGGCGGCGCCGGAAGGCACGCCCAAGGGCGGCGTGGTGGTTATCCAGGAAGTCTGGGGGCTCAATACCTTCATCCGCAGCGTCGTCGACGGTTTTGCCAAAAACGGCTTCCTCGCTGTTGCACCCGCCATGTTCGATCGGCTCGACTATGGCTATGAGAGCGACAATTACGGGCCCGACCAGTTCGTCATCATCGGCGGTATGATGAAAAAGTTCGATCATGCCACCGCGCTGCACGACGTCGAGGCGGCAATCAAGGTCGCCTCAGTGGCCGGCAAGGTCGGCATCACCGGCTACTGCTTCGGCGGCTCTGTCACCTGGCGCGCCGCGAGCCGTGGCCTGGGGCTCAGCGCCGCCTCCGGCTATTATGGCGGCGGCATCCCCAACTACATCGATCTGGCCCCAGTGGTGCCGATCGAGATGCACTATGGCGACCAGGACAAGGGCATCCCGCTCGACCAGGTCGAGGAGCTGAAGGCCCGCCATCCGGAGGCCGACATCTACACCTACGAAGGTGACCACGGCTTCTGCAACTTCGCCCGCCCGTCCAACTACAATGAAGCTGCGTGCAAAGAGGCGTCGGCCCGTACCCTCGCCTTCTTCAACACCCACCTTGCCGGCTGATCCGCTGATCCAGCTCGACGCGGCGGTCGAGGCGGCACGCGCAGCGCCGCTGTCGCGCCGTCGCGCCATGCTGGCGGCGCTGCTGCTCGATGCCGAGGTAGACCGGCTGTTTGCCGGCGGCGACATCCTCAATCACCGGGCCACACTGGCGGCCGCGTCACCGGCGCTGCGGCTGGTCATCGAGCTCTGCGCCATGCGGCCGGACGGCCCGGCGCTGCTGACCGAGTCGGTGGAAGTACCGCTCGCCGAGTACGACAGGCTCGAGGTGCAGGACTTCATGGTCAGCCTCTACAACGGCCACACCGTGCAGCGCGTCCGCATCGCCGCGCCCGACGGCACGCGCCACGACGTGCACGAAACGTTGGCGCTGGCCCTGGCTGACCTGCGCAAGTTCTCAATTGAACTGCCTCAAGGCAACTTTTGAACTATGGCCTTCTGGCTCGCCTGCGGCTAACCTCTGCGTCGCCCATCGGAAATGAGGAAGAGATCCGGTCGGCCCAGGGAGGAAGCTATGAAGATTACTTCGGTCAAGACCGCGGCCAGCACCGGTCATACCCTGCACATGTGGGTGCGGATCGAAACCGATGCGGGTATCACCGGTTTCGGTGAAGCCGTACACGGCGGCTATCAGGCCATCGCCATCGTCAAGGAGCTCGAAGAGCGGCTGGTCGGGCAGGATCCCTTTGCCATTGACGCGCTGTTCGAAGGCCTTCGCCGCAGCCTGGTGTTCGAGGGCGGCGCATCCGGCGCGCTGATCACCGCGCTCACCGGCATCGAGATTGCGCTCTGGGACCTCAAGGGCAAGGCCCTCAAGGTGCCGATCTATGAACTGATGGGCGGCAAGTTCCGCGACGACATCCGCGTCTATTGCGACTGCGAAGTCTCTCCCGGCATGAACATGGCCGAAGTGCAGGCCGTCGTCGACGAAGTGCTCGAAGCCGGTTTCACCGCGCTCAAGGTTGACCTCGACATCCGCGCCTATGGCCACACCGGCACCGAGACCGGCTGGTATGACAAGGACAAGTTCAACATGACTCCCAACAAGTGGGAGCATGACCGTATGGTGCAACTGGCCGAGATGGTGGTGAAGGCCGCCGGCAAGGATGTCGACGTCGCCTGCGATCTCCATACCCGGCTCGACAAGCATTCAGCCATTCGCCTTTGCAAGGACCTCGAGCATCTGCAGCTGATGTGGCTCGAAGAGCCCATTCCGCCCGAGAACGTCGCCGTGATGGCCGAGATCACCCGCTCGACCACCGTACCGATCTGCGCCGGTGAAAACCTCTTCCTGCGTCACGGCTTCCGGGAAGTGTTCGAGAAGCAGGCGCTGGATATCATCATGCCGGATATCCCCAAGTGTGGTGGCCTTTCCGAATGCCGCAAGATCGCCGAGATGGCCGACATCTATTCGATCCCCTTTGCGCCCCACAACGTCAGCTCGCCGCTGGGCACCATGGCCTCGGCCCAGGTCTGCGGCACGGTGCCGAACTTCCTGATCCTCGAGTTCCACTGGTTCAACCGGATGGAGTACTGGAACACCGTCACCGATGGCGGCAACATCATCCAGAACGGCCGCATCAAGCTCACCGACCGCCCTGGCATCGGTCTTGAGCTCAACGAGGAAGTGGCGCGGAAGTACCAGTACCCGAACACGACCTGGTTCGAGTAGGTGACGGGGGTATGTAGAGACGTTCTGTAACTACATACCCCTCCGCTAGCTAGGCTGGTTCTAATCCTTCATCTGGGGCGACGGGTGCCGCATCGAGCGCAGTGAGATGGGCCAACCCGTCTGTGCCGCAGGACAGCTTCTTCGCGAGCTTGTCACCGGCACCAACTAGCCTCCAGAACGGCGGCACCTCGGCCAGATCCTTTCCGGCGCCGAGGTCCGCAAGAGCCACTTCTGCGACGATCCTCAAGTAGATCGCCGTCGTAACTGGGCACATCGCGTCCGCCGATGCCCGGCGCGCCATATCGCTGCGCATGCGGGCGATGGTTCGACGCTCGCCGCGTGGTATCTTGGCGAGATACTCGGCAATGTCAGCGGGCGACGAGATCAACATCGTGCTCCCGGCCTTCACTCCGGCAAAGTCCGACGCAAGCGTGACAATGTGTGGCCTCTTTGCCGCTTGAAAGCGCTTGCTCCAATCAGTCGGCTTGCGCGGCCGGCTCACCGCCGTCTTGCCCCTTTCACTGATTCGACACCTCCACCCTAGCCTTGAGCTCCGCAAGATATTTGCGCGAGAAGGAGACAGGATCAAACAACAAGTAGGCGAGCAGCCTTGTGACCGGGCTCGGCAGATTGGCTGTTTCGGTCACGCTCATGCGGGTGCCCCCAGCTTCTCCGGTTAGGCGAGCCGTCCACGTGCCGGCATAGCCCGACTCGGACGAAAAGCTCAGGTCCAGCCGATCTGGCGCTCGATGCACCCAACGGAACGCGATCCGTTCGCCGCTCCGTGTGGTTTCCGTCCAGCCCCCGACATCTTCGGCAATGGCGGCGACCGAACTCCGCCACTCGGGCTGGGCGCCGACATCCGTGATGACAGCGATGATCGCCTCGGGGCTTGCACTGATAACGCTTTCCGCCGAGCCGCTGCGTGTCTCCGGCAGCATGAGCGCACCGATGGTGATGGCTGCGCCAGCGGCAACAATTGTGCCGAGTACGATAGTGATTGGTAGCATGTACACCTCCTCTGCTGGCAACGACATGGCAGCAGGGGTGACCTCGTGGAAGTATCTCAGATTTTAGTTATATGTATCAGGTACTTATATAACTCGATCCACAACTGCCAGCGAACACCCGCTAGATAATCCGTGCAGAACACCCTGACCCACGGCGGCAAACATCACACAATCCGGGCGGGTTAAGGTGTCGGACAAGCCGATTGTCGGCCTGGAGCAGTTCGGAAACTACCGCACCAACGCTGGCCGCTTGGCGTCGAACGTCCATTCCGGGATCAGGTACTGCATCGCCATCGCGTCGTTACGGCTGCCGGCGGGCAGGCTGCGGTAGAGTTGGTGCGCGGCGTCGAGAGCAGTCTCGTCGAGTTCGACGCCAAGCCCCGGGCGAGCCGGCACGGCGACGTGGCCGTCGATGATGCGTGGCGGCTCGACTGTCAGCCGCTGCCCGTCCTGCCAGATCCAGTGGGTGTCGAGCGCCGTAATGGTCCCCGGCGCGGCAGCACCGACTTGCGTGAACATGGCCAGCGAGATGTCGAAGTGGTTGTTCGAATGCGAGCCCCAGGTGAGGCCCCAGCGGTCGCAGAGCTTTGCCACATCGATCGAGCCGCGTGGCGTCCAGAAATGCGGGTCGGCCAGCGGGATGTCGACGCTCCCCAGCGTGATCGCATGGCCCATCTGCCGCCAGTCGGTAGCAATCATATTGGTCGCGACCTTGAGGCCCGTGCGCCGGCGGAACTCGGCCAGCACTTCGCGACCGGAGAAGCCCGCCTCCGCGCCGCAGGGATCCTCCGCATAGGCGAGGATCGACTTGAGACGCGTGCCGATGCGGATGGCCTCCGCAAGGGACCAGGCCCCATTGGGGTCGAGGGTCAGTCTTGCCTCGGGGAAGCGTGCGTGCAGGGCCTCGATCGCCTCCGCCTCGACCTCGCCTGCCAGCACGCCGCCCTTGAGCTTGAAGTCGCGAAAACCGTACCGGGCCTCGGCCGCTTCGGCGAGCCGAACCACGGCCTCGGCATCGAGCGCTGGCTGGTCACGCAAGCGGTCCCAGTCGTCGCCGTTCGTGGCAGCGCGATAGGGCAGCGGCGTCCTGGTGCGGTCCCCGACATAGAACAGGTAGCCGAGCATCTCGACCCGGTCGCGCTGCTGGCCCTCGCCGAGCAAGTCAGCCATCGGCACGCCGAGAAACTGCCCGAAGAGGTCGAGCAGTGCGCATTCGAGCGCCGCCACCGCATGGATGGTGACGCGTAGATCGAACGTCTGCGCCCCGCGACCGCCCGCATCACGCTCGGAGAAGGCCTTGCTGACCTTGTCCAGCAGGCTGCGATAACGCCCGACGGGCTGGTTTTCGAGCAGAGGCCAGGCATCGCGCAGCGTCTGCGCAATCGCCTCGCCGCCCGGCACTTCGCCGAGGCCCGTATTCCCCATGCTGTCGGTGAGGATGAGGATGTTGCGGGTAAAGAGCGGCGCATGCGCCCCGCTGAGGTTGAGCAGCATGCTGTCCTGCCCGGCCACCGGCACGACCCGCATGGTGATCAGTTGGGGTGTTTCTGCCATCGGAGGCTCCGCTGCTGGCGCTGAAAACGAAACGGGCGACCCGGAGGCCGCCCGTTGTACGAGACGTGGTGCGCGTCAGCCCTTCACGGCGCCGACGGTGAGGCCGCCGACCAGGAAGCGCTGCGCATACATGTAGAGGATCGCCACCGGGATCGCCGTCAGCAGCGAGGCCGCCATCAGCTCGCCCCACGGCAGGATGTCGCCCACCACCATCGACTGCAGGCCGATCGGCAGCGTGCGGAGCGATTCCGAGGTGATGAACACGAAGGCGAAGAGGAACTCGTTCCACGCATTGGTGAAAGCGAACAGTGCCACCGACAGCAGCGCCGGCGCCGCCAGCGGCAGCGTGATGCGGATGAAGGCGTAGAGCCGGCTCGCCCCGTCGATCATCGCGGCTTCTTCCAGTTCCACCGGGATCGATCGGAAATAGCCGATCAGCACCCAGGTGGCGAAGGGCACGAGGAAGGTCGGGTAGGTGGTCAGCAGTGCGCCGTAGCTGTTGATCAGACCCATGTCGCTCAGCGTCTGGTAGAGCGGGATGAAGATCAGCGTCCCCGGCAACAGATAGGTGATCAGGATTGCCGTGGTCAGCAGACCCGCACCGAGGAACTTGAGACGCGTCAGTGCATAGGCCGCCAGCGCCGCGATCGCCACCGAGATGATCGTGCTCAGCGCTGCCACCAGCAGCGAGTTGCCCAGCCACATCAGGAACGGCGAGTTGAAGACCAACTGCTCATACTGGCTGAGTGTCGCCGGGCTGGGCCAGAAGATCGAATCGCGCTGGCTGATCTGTGTCGTGGTTTTGAACGAGGTGATGATCACCCAGTAGAACGGGAACAGCACGAAGATCATGATCGGGATCAGCAGCAGCAGCCGCGTCACCACGCCGATCCGCTCACGCCCTTCCGGCTTGAACACCGGCTTGGCCGTCGTGCCGGTCAGGCGCTGGCGCAGGGCGAGGCCGACCTTCTCGAACGCGATGTTGAGCATCGTGAACGGCCAGAAGATCACGTCCATCGCGAAGGTGAAGATGCGGCCGAAGAACTTGCCGATCCCGAGGTTGAAACCCTTCTTGGCCACGCCCGCCGAGCGCTCGTCGTAGCGCATGTATTTGGCGAGCAGGTAGATGAGGAACGCCATCAGCGGCGCCACGCTGAGCGCAATGGCGCTACCCGGACCGTACTGCAGCGAGCCGATCGCCTTCTCGTAGGCGAGGATCGAGTAGAGACGCGTCGCGCCGCTCGGCCCGCCACCGGTCATCAGGAAGATGAGGCCGAACTGGTTGAAGGTCGAGATGAACGAGAGCAGCAGCACCACCAGGATGACGTAGCGCATGCCCGGCAGGGTGATATAGCGGAAGCGCTGCACCGCATTGGCGCCGTCGACCTCGGCCGATTCATAGAGCTCGGTATCGATGGCCTTGAGGCCGGCGAGCAGCAGCAGCGTGAAAAAGGGGATGCCCTTCCAGACGTTCACCGCAATCACGCTGCCCAGCGCCAGGTTGGAGTCCGACAGCCAGCCGAGCGGCTTGTCGATGAGACCGGCGCCCTGCAGGATCGGGTTGAGACCGCCGAACAGCGGATCGTAGATTGACTTCCAGGCGAGCGCGGTGACGATCTCGGGCACGATCCAGGGCAGCAGCATGATGGCGGAGAGCAGGTTCCGCCATGGCAGCTTGGAATGCAGGATCATCGCGATGGTCATGCCGGTGACGAACTTGATCGACAGCGACCAGAAGGTGAAGTTGATCGTGTTCGAAAGGCTCAGCAGGTAGTCGGAATTGACATAGAGTCGTTCGTAGTTTCTGAGGCCCACCTGATTGGTGTCGCCGGTCAGGAAGTTGAAGGTCGTCGTCGACATCAGGATGGCGCTGATGAACGGCCAGAAGATGAGGCCGGCCATGAGCAGGACCATGGGCAGCACGAAGAGGTACGCGATCTTCCAGTCGCGGCCGAGCACGCCCTGGATCCGCCGCATCATCGACATTGGACGCATCGGTCGCCCCACTGCGGGATTTGCCTGAGCCTGATCAACCATGAAAACCGTCCCCTAAAAATTGCTGGAGGGCGAGGCGGCTCGCGAGCGCACCGAAGCCTTGAACATTGCACCTGACGGCGCTCGCCCTCGTTTCGGGAAGGCGGCCGATACGCTGTGCGAAAGTGGGAGGGCGGTCGCGCCGCCCTCCCGTTTGGGTTGCTGCCTTACGGCTGCATGATCCCGCCTTCTTCGAACAGGTCCACCATCTTCTGGTGCGCGTCCTTGACGGCATCTGCCGGCGACATACGGCCGGAGATGACGTTGCCGACGGACTGTTCCAGCACGCCCTGGGCGCGGATAGCATCGACACCCGCGTTGGGGTTCGCCGGCCACGACTGGCCGAGGAACGGATCCTGGACGTCGACCGCTTCCTTGATGGTGGCCAGGTTCGGCTCGGCGGCCATCAACTCGGGCGTCCAGAGGTTCTGGTAGGCCGGCGTGAACAGCACGCTGCCCAGCGACGCGATCTTGCCGAAGTTCGCCGGGTCGAGCAGGTTGAGTGCCAGCTCCTTGGCGAGGGCGGCGTTCTTGGAGCCCTTGAAGATGGTCATCCAGCCACCGACGTTGCCACCGTCACGGCTGTCGCCGTTGATCGCAGTCGGAGCCCGCAGCAGCAGGGTGTTGGCGTAGACCGGGTTCCCGTCACGCTTGGACTGGGCGTAGATCGAGAAGGCGTTCTGCGTGAAGCCGATCTGGCCGGCGAGCCAGGCTTCGTTGTTGCCCGTATCGTTCCAGCTTTCCACACCCGGCGGCAGCATGGCGGCATACTTGCCGTTGCGGTCGTAGGTTTCCTTGAGGAATTCGAACGCCGCCACCGTCTCGGGCGTGTCGAACTTGACGATCGTGCCGGTTTCGTCGGTGAACGAACCACCGAAGGCCTGCACCGTCGCGATCAGGAAGCCGAAGCCGTCACCCGACTGGTTGGGCGTAAAGCCCCAGCCGTAGAAGTCCGGACCGGAAATCGCCAGCGCCGCTTCACGCCGATCAACGATGGTCTTGAGCGAAGCCGGGTCGATGCCCTTTTCCTTGAGCTTGTCGCCACGGGCATAGTAGCCGGTGGTGGTGCCGATCAGCGGAATGGCCTTCCAGCGGCCATCGAACTGTGCGGTCTTGGCAGCGTTCAGGCCCGGCATGATGGCGCCGTACTTGGACACGGCCTCGTCCACCACATCGGTCACGTCCTCGACCAGGTCGAGCAGGTGCAGCTGGGCGATCGAGACGTTGGACGTGTAAGCGAAATCCGGCGCATTGCCGGCCTTCACTGCCGCCGTCATCTTGCCCATGAAGTCGCCGAACGATTCCGGGTTCGTGGTCGAGATGTCGAGCTGCACGCCCTTGGAGTCGGCGAACGCCTGCACGGTGTCGCGGAACGCCGTCTGTGCCGCTTCGAAATATTCCGTGCGGTGAATGACGGTCAGCTTGCCTTCGGCGCCTACCGGCAGCGGATCATCCGGCTTGGGCTTGTCCTGAGCGAATGCGGCAAAGCCGGTCGATGCGGCAACCAGGCCAGCACCCGTCGCAGCAGTCCCCCTCAGGACGTCGCGACGACTAATCTTCTTGGTCATCAGTTTCTCCTCCAGAAAATGGCAGTCCTCATGCGCTTTCCCTCGTTGCTCTGAGCGGCTCGATGGGAATGCGTCCAATGCTCAACATTGACCAAATTTTCCTTCGCTGCAACACGTACCTCATTGGCACATAGGCTAATTCGACCTTTGCCAGGCCAGAACCGCGCGCCAGGCCCATCGTCAGGGCCAGGAATCCCGGGGTGGCCCGCTAGGCTGTGGATATTTCCCCTCTCAGCGCTTTGCGCCAAGCGGCCACGAAATCAGAGCGAACTTTGGGCTTATTCAGCGTGATTGCCACGCAAAAGGCCCAGTTATTGGCCTCGGAAATTCTTAAAGTAGAAACACGAAGTAATAACTATACAGCTGATTGGCAAAGGAAAAATATGATCGACTACAAAGTCGTTCAACCTTTACCGGATCAGGTTCAGGTGGGTTAAGACTTTAAATCTAGCCTTGCACTTAATGAAGCGACGGGTGGCCTGAACGGCAATGATGCAGCCCCCCGGAGCCACAAGTGAGGGTTCGATGTCATTAAGTCTTGAGGGCGATATTTGCCTTTCCCGCATGCTGGAAGTGGCCAATACCCTGCGCGCCGCCATCGCCGAGAGCGATGATGTCGAGCTGGACGGCACCGCCATCAGCGGCATCGACTTCGCTGGCATCCAATTGCTGATCGCCGCCCGTCGCTCCAGCCTGCGCTCCGGTGGTGACTTCCGCGTCATTGTGCCGCCCACCGGCCCGCTGCGCGAGGCGCTGATCACCTACGGCTACGCCGATCCGGCCCAGCGTCGCGAGGCGCCCTTGCCCTTCGTCGATGGAGCGCTGCAGTGACCCGCACCGTTCTCGCCATCGATGATAGCTCGACCATCCGCCAGATGCTGGCGATGACGCTCGGCTCTGCCGGACACCGCGTGCTGCAAGCTGAGGACGGTCTGGAGGGGTACGCGCTCGCCACCACTGAGCACGTCGACGTCGTCATTACCGATCTCACCATGCCGGTCATGGACGGTCTGGATTTCGTCCGCATGTACCGCACCCACCCCTCCAGCCAGGGCGTGCCGATCCTGCTGCTCAGCACCGAGTCCAGTGACAGGTTCAAGCGCCAGGCCAAGGACGCCGGTGCCACCGGCTGGATCACCAAACCTTTCCGCCAGGATCAGTTGCTGGCGGTTGTCGGGCGGCTCGTCGGCGCATGAGCCCGGCCCTTCACAATCCATCCCATCGGGATGTGCAAAACCTCGCCGCCATGGCGGTCCGTCCGAACCCCAATTCGGTGGACCTGGTGGATGCGGGGGCGGAGTGCGGCGACGGCGCAGGTTTTTTCGCCGCCAGCCCGACGCGGCGCTCCGCAATCAGTTCGGTCAGCCAGGGTGTCGTGTCCCTCACCAGAACCCTGCTGCCCGTCGGTCCGGGAGGCCTACCGCCGTTTGCCGCCCTGACCACCCGTCTGCCAGTGAAGCCTCGCGTTCCGACTCCCCTCGCGACCCCGTCCCGGTTGCACACACACGGTGACAAGGGGCTTCACTGGCGGACACTTTTCCTCACCTTCGCTGCGCCTGACCGTTTCACCTTACAGGTCGAGTAAGCACATGCCCGCCGCCATTCGCTCCGTTGCGCTGCCCCCACTGGCCGATCCCGGCCTCAGCGAGGCGGACTACTCAAAACTGGCCTCGGTGCTCAACAGCCGGCTCGGCATCAAACTCCCATCCGCCAAGCGGGGCATGCTCGAGATGCGCATGCGCGCTCGCATGCGGGAACTCGGCTATGCCGATCACGACGCCTATTGCCGGCATCTGTTCTACCAGGGCGGCCTCGCCGCCGAGATGCAGCATCTGGTAGACGCGGTCACCACCAACAAGACCGATTTCTTCCGCGAGCCAGAGCACTTCACTGCGCTGCGGGAACTGCTGGTGCCGAGTCTCCTCGCCAGCCGGCGCGCCGAGCACAAGCCCTGCCTCAAGATCTGGAGCGCGGCCGCCTCGATCGGTGCTGAGGCCTACACCATCGCCATGGTGCTCGAGGACATGCTGCGCGCCCAGCCGGGTTTCCGCTATGCGGTCCTTGGCACCGATGTCTCCACCCGCGTGCTCGAACAAGCCATCGAAGCGATCTACAGCACCGAACTGATCATGCCGATTCCGGCGGTGATGAAGGATCGCTACCTCATGCATCCGCTCTATCGCAGCCAGAACCCGGTGGTGCGCATCGTCCCCGAGCTGCGCCGTAATGTCAGCTTCGCGCCGCTCAACCTGATGGATGCGAGCTATCCCTTCGACCGCGACGTCGACATCGTCTTCCTGCGCAACGTACTGATCTATTTCGAGCGCGAGGACCAGGAAGCGGTCATCCGTCGCCTGATGGGCCACCTGCGTCCCGGCGGCTACATCGTCCTGGGCCATTCCGAAGCGGCGATCGGCTCGACAATGGGGCTCAACCAGGTGTTCCCCGCCATCTTCCAGAAGGTGTGACATGCTCGCCCAGGCCAGCGTCGACCAGCGCAAGATCCGCGTCCTCATCGTCGACGATTCCGCCTCGGTGCGCGCTACGCTGAGCGATATTCTGACCTCCGATCCGGGCATCGAGATCATGGCCACTGCCACCGATCCATACGCCGCTGTCGAGCGGCTGAAAATGGAAGTGCCGGACGTCATCTTCCTGGATGTCGAGATGCCCCGCATGGACGGCATCACCTTCCTGCGCAAGCTGATGTCGCAGCGGCCAGTGCCGGTCGTCATCTGCTCGAGCCAGGCCGAGGCCGGCTCCAGCACCTTCCTCGAAGCCCTCGAGGCGGGCGCGGTGGAGGTTGTCTCCAAGCCGCGCATCGATACCGCGCAATGGCTGCAGGAGTCGCGTGATCGCATCTGTCACGCCGCCCGCGCCGCAGCTCATGCCAAGCTCGGCGGCCGCCACAAGCCGGCCCCGCCGCTCCATGTCGAAGCCAAGCTATCGGCCGATCACATCATTCCTGAAGTTTCGTTTGCCCGCCTCGCCACCCAGCGCCTGCCGCACACTGATCCGGTGATCTGCATCGGCGCCTCTACTGGCGGTACCGAAGCGATCAAGTCAGTGCTGCTCGGCGTGCCCGCGGACAGCCCGGGCATCGTCATCGTCCAGCACATGCCTGAAAAGTTCACCCATGCCTTCGCCAATCGGCTCAACAGCCTCTGTGCCATCGAGGTCAAGGAGGCCGAGCACGGCGATAGGGTCTGCGCCGGTCGCGCGCTGATTGCGCCGGGTGGACGTCACCTGGCGCTGGCGCGCCGTGGCGCCACCTATACTGTCGAGATCATCGATGGCCCGCCGGTCACGCGGCATCGGCCCTCGGTGGATGTGCTCTTCCGGTCTGCCGCGCAGTCGGCCGGCCGCAACGCGGTCGGCGTCATCCTCACCGGCATGGGTGATGATGGTGCGCGCGGCATGCTTGAAATGCATCACGCCGGTGCCGCGACCCTGGCGCAGGACGAAGCGACTTCGGTGGTCTTCGGCATGCCCAAGGAGGCCATTGGCCTCGGGGGCGTGTCCAAGGTCGCCCCGCTCGGCCGCGTGGCCAAAACAATGCTCTCTCTCGCCCAGGTGGCGGCCGACGCACACTAGGCCGTCACAGCCGTCCGGCGGTCAACCGGACGCTAGAGGAAGAGCACCGAGACCGGCGTGCCCGTGGTGAGCTGATGGCTCCGTTCACCCAGCACGCCGGTTTCTCCATTCACCGGAAAGACCGTCAGGTTGTCGCTGCTCTGGTGCGCCGCGATCAGCCAGCGCCCGCTGGGGTCGAAGGTGAAGTCGCGCGGTGTCTTGCCGCCGCTGCTCCAGGTGCCGATCGGGGTCAGCCCACCGTCCGCCGCAATCTTTGCGCCAAAGATCGAGTCATGGCCGCGATTGGACATGTAGCCGAACCTGCCGTTGGGATGCACACGCACCGCCGCGCCGGTATTGTTGCCGCTCCAGCCTGCCGGCAGACTCGAAACGATATCGCCATAGGTGCCGCCATCGGCGGTAAAGCGGATGAGCCCGAGCGACGACGCCAGCTCGTGCACCACCAGGCCCGCTGCCCCGCCTGGGAGCATGGCGAGGTGACGCGGAAAGCTTCCGGCCGGGGCCGCGATCTCGAACGCCGAGTCGGGCCGCAGGCCATCGGCGTCGAGCCGGTATCCTGCCACGCGGTCATTGCCGGCATCGCACACCACCACCAGCCCATCGGCGATCTCGCGCGCATAGTGCATGCGCGCCGTGCCATTGCCGAGCCGGCCGATCAGCTGCGGCGTTGGTTCGGGAATGCCATCAACGTCCAGCCGGTAGCAGAGCAGGTCGCCCGTGACGAAGTTCGAGACGAGGAGGAACTGCCCTTTCTCGTCGGTGATGATGTGGCAGGCCGCAGCGCCCGGGGAGGGGACTTTGGAGAGCAGTTCCATCTCGCCGGTGGCGCGATCGAGCGCGTAGGTGTGAGTCTGCGGACCGGCCTCGTCGCCGAGTTCTTCCACCGCATAGAGCCGGTCGCCGGCTTTTGAGATGCCCAGGTAGCTCGGATTGCGCGGACCCTTGACCACATGCCTGGCGGTGAGTGTGCCGCGCACCGTGTCGAGTGCCACGATGGCGATGCCATCGCCCTTGCCGGCCACATGCGGCATGGTTTCGGTGTAGCAGCCGATGGCCATCAGCGCGGTGTCAGGCATTGCTCGTTCTCCAATCACACGAAGGGCAGCGCCCACCTGGCCGCTGCCCCTTTTTCACCCAGAGTCTTTCGGCCTACTTTGCCGGGATAATCATCTGCGTCAACGCCGCCGCATCGGCCGGCAGCGCCGTCTCGCCTGCTGCGACGCCATTGACCTCAAGCATGAAGGCAACAAGGTCCGCATAGGTCTCGTCGGGCAGCGATGCCGGGCGCGACGGCGGCATGCGGTCATGCGTGTGCACAAAAAGCTCCGCCACGCTGCGGCCGCGCCACTTGCCATCGAAATACGGACCCGCCAGCGGCGGGCCGTAATTGGCGGTGATCAGGTTCTGGCCGTGGCAGGTGATGCAATTGGCCGCGTAGGCGACCTTGCCGCGCGCCGACTGCTCGGCGGTGAAGCTCGGCGCGACGCCTTCGATCGCTGCTGGCGCTGCCGCCGTCTCGGTCGCCGCTGCGGCGGGTGCCGCTGCAGCCGCTGTCGTCTCACCGGTAAAGGTGTAGACGAGAATGGCGCCCGGGTTCTGCATGGTCGTGGTGGTACCGCCGCTCATCGAGCCGGCAAGCCCGCCCGGATCGGTCGCCACATAGATGGTCTTCATGTCCGGGCTCAGCGCCACGTCACGGAACCGGTTCTCCGACTGGAAGAACCGCTCGATCGGTCCGGCCACCGACTGGCCATCTTCGCTCAGCGGGATGCGATAGAGCGAGCCACGCTTCAGCGTCGTCACCAGGAGCGAGTTGCCCCAGCCAGTTACGCCTTCGCCGTCCTCGGGGAAGTAGGCCTGCATGCTCGAGGCCGCTACCGTCGGCCAGCAGATGAAGTCGATGCCGCCGCAGGCCGGATCGGTGAAGTCCCAGTCGCTCGGCACGGTGAACATCGTCGCCAGCGGCTCGTGCATGTCCTCTGTCCACGCCGTCTCGTTCTCCACCGGCACCGATGGATCGATGGTGATGTCGTTGAACTGCAGCTGTTCGCACGGCGTCGTCGCGTCGGCCCAGCGTGCATACTGATACGCCTTGTCGTCGCGATAGCCGGCGACATGCGGCCAGCCGTAATTGCCGCCGCCGACGAGGATGTTCACTTCGTCGTCGGTCTTGGGACCCTGCTCGGATGCATAGAGCGTGCCGTTGGCGCCGAAATCGATGCCCTGCATGTTGCGATGGCCATAGGTGAACACGTGGCTGCGCACGCCCTCGATTTCCGGATTGTCCTCGGGGATCGAGCCATCGAGATTGAGCCGCAGCGACTTGCCCTGGTAGGCAATGTAGTTGCTGGCGCCGAGCTCGTCGGTCGTGGGGATGCGCTGTGCTTCGATGGGGATGCACCAGTTGCCCAACTGGTCCTTACCGCCATCGCCGATGGTGTAATAGATCTTGCCGTCCGGCCCGATCTTCATGCGCCCGGAGTTGTGGTCGTTGAAGGCGGGGAGCCCGGTGATCAGTTCCGTGGGCTCGGTGAGCGTGCCACTCGCCGCATCCCAGCTGTAACGCACCAGCTTGGTGTAGAGATAGGCATAGGGGCTGAACTTGTCCTTGACCCAGCTGACCTGGCCCCGGTCCTTGTCCACATAGGTATAGGCCGTATAGACGAAATCGCTGCCGGTGCCCTTGCCGAAGGCCGGGTCGAGCGCGAGGCCGAGGAGACCATCCTGCCCGCCGGGCGCCGATACCTCATCGATGTCGATGAGAACCGTCTTGCTGCCGTCCGCCGGATTGATCCGGGTGATGCGCCCACCGGTGCGCTCGGTGACCCAGAGATGGTCATCCGGGCCATAGGTGAGCTCCCAAGGACCTTCGAGGCCGGTGGTCAGAACCTTCATTTCGAACTGCTGGGCGCCGGGGACCACCGAAGCCGGTGTGTCCTGCGCCAACGCCGGCAATGTGAACCCGATCGCGCTCAGGGTCAGGGCAGCAAAATATCTCATGCAGTATCCTTCCATGTATCGACGAGGTTCAACACCCGGAGGCTGCCATCGGTTCAACACCGATGTCGATTGTCTTGCGTGCGACGATCGAAGCGGCTCAGCCGTTATGCGACCAGCCGAGCATTCGCTCGGCCTTTTTCGAGCTGAAAACGCGTTGTTGCCGCTGAGGTCGCCCGTCACCGGCACATTGGGGAAATATGTCTTGGCGAGCTCGAGGCTCGGAATAGTCGACACCGTATCGGGCGCCACGATGTAGAACGCTTCGTGCCCCTTGAACTTGCCCTCGATGGCGAGGAGGCACGCCTTTGCCGCCGGCGTGCGCATCGTATAGGCCCAGAGATGCTTGGCGGTGTCTTGCGTGGGCGTGTTGAAGGCGTTCACCGCCAGCTGCCGGTCCGGCACCACCCAGTGGAAGCGGATGCTGGCAATCGAGATGTCCTCGTAGCGTCGCGCAAACGTGTCCGCCTGCTGCTCGCAGATCCACTTGGAAAGCCCGTAGGGCTCCTCGGTATAGTTGGGGTGCTTCTCGTCGAGCGGCAGATAGTCGAAATGCGCTTCCCGGCTGTAGGAAAGGCCGATGGCATTGACGCTAGAGGCCTGGCAGATGCGCATGATGCCGTTTTCGATCGCGGCGCGCATGGCGTTGTAACTGCCCACCACATTGTTGTTGTGCACCACATGATCCGGCTCGCGGAACGGCGATGGGATCGCCGCCATGTGGATCAGCGCGTCACAGCCCGCAAAGGCTTTGACCAGAGTGTCGTAGTCGCTCATCGGCGCTTCGATATAGGTGACGCCCTCGCGCGGCTCAGGGGAGGGCACGCGGTCGACGCTGACGATGGTGTCGCCGCGGGCCAGCGCCATCTCGATGATGGCCCGGCCGATGCCGCCGCTGCCGCCAGTCAATGCGATCTTCATTCTGTTCGATCCTAGGAGGCGTACACAGCCTGTTGCAGGCCGCGGATATAGCCGATGGCATAGAGCCGCCCGAACGCCGAATAGCCGGCATTCTCGTTGCTGTCGCCTTCCACCGTCGGCACGTGGTCGGGCCGCAGCACGCCCTCAAAACCGATATCTTTATAGGCCTTCATGCAGGCCAGCATGTCGGTCTTGCCGGCGTCGTGCCAGGTTTCTTCGAACTTGGTCGGCACGCCCCGCACATCGCGGAAATGCACGAACGAGATCTTCTTGCCGAAGCGCTTGATCTCGCGCGGCAGGTCGTCGGTCATCAGGGTGAAATTGCCCTGGCACATGGTGATGGTGTTCATCGGGCTGTCCACCAGGCCGAGCAGCCGGTGGTAGTTGTCGATGGTCCGCATGATGCGGCTGACGCCCTTGATCGGGGTGATCGGCGGATCATCCGGATGCATCGACATCTTCACCCCGGCCTTTTCGGCCACCGGCAGAGTGCGCTTGAGGAAGTACTCCAGATTGGTCCAGAGCTCCTCCTCGCTGATCGGCGGGTTGGAGGTGATGCTGTCGGGCACGTCCTTGGCGTCAAAGCTGGTCACCACCGAGCCGCCGCGCGACGGCGTGGCAAAGTTGGTGCGCACCCAGTTGAAGTCGGTCATCCACTCGTAGCACCAGACCGGGATGCCGAGCTTACCCATGTTGGTGAGCAGTTCGCAGACGACGTCGATCTCTTCGTCGCGCCCTTCGAGCCCGCGCTTGGCCTTGTTGAGCGGCGGCCGCGCCTCGATCACTTCGAGCTTGAACCCGCCGGCCTCGTAGTCGGCCTTCATGCGGGTGAGCGGCGCCAGGTCGCCGAGCTTTTCACCGGGCTTGAGCGTATCGAACGGCAGGCCGCCGACAGCCAGCGTCACCCCGCATTGTTGCGCCAGCTTCCACACCGGCGAGGGTTTTGGGGAAATGAATTCGGCGATCTGCAGCATGACGATAATCCGTGGTGGCGGGCCGGCAGCCGCCGGCCCTTCAATTCAGAAAAGAGGCGTTCAGACGGGCAGCAGCGCGGAGAGCTGTTCCATCGCCACTTTGGGCTGCTTGTCGTAGAGGTAGCAGGCCGCGGCATGCTTTTCGTCGACGGCAAACAGCGGCGGCCGGGTCTTGCAGACATCCATCGCAGCCGGGCAGCGCGGCATGAACGGACACCCGCCCGCCGTCGCCACACCTTCGCGCGCCTTGATCGGTTCGGTGCCCCAGCGCTGGTCGAGATTGGGCCAGGGAATCGAGTCGACGAGCAGCTTGGTATAGGGGTGCTTGGGATCCTTGATCACCCGGTCCACGTCGCCCGCTTCCATCACGCCACCGCGGTAGAGCACGATGATCGACTTGGCGATGTGATAGGCCGTGGTGAGGTCGTGCGTGATGTAGATGATCGACACGCCATGGTCGCGCTGCAGGTTGCGCAGCGTCTCCAGAATGTTGGCGCGCAGCGAGGCGTCCACCATCGACACCGGCTCGTCGCGATCAGCAGACGCGGCTTCAACAGCAGGGCGCGCGCCACGTTGATGCGCTGGCGCTGGCCACCCGACAGCTGGTGCGGGAAGCGCCCGAGCACGTCCTCGGGACGGAGGCCAACGGCGGTCAGAGACTCGTCCATCTTCTTGCGCGCTTCGGCCTTGGTGCGGGCCAGCTTGAACCGCTTGATCGGCACGGTCAGCAGGTGGTCGACCGTATAGAACGGATTGAACACTGCGAACGGATCCTGGAACACCGCCTGCACTTCGCGGCGATAGGCCAACCGCTCTTCGCCATGCAGCGAGACGATGTTCTTGCCCCGGTAGATGATTTCTCCGGTGGTCGCGGTGATAAAGCCGAGCAGCAGCATGGCGAGCGTCGTCTTGCCGCTGCCGCTCTCGCCCGCCACCGTCAGGATGGTGGGCTCATCTTCCTTGAGCTCGAGCGAGAAGTTCTGCAGCGCCACGGTGGCGTGCGCGTTGATCAGGCCGCGCGTGTAGACCTTGGAGACGTTGTTCAGTTCGAGCAGGTTAGCCATGACGGTGCCCCTCTTCGCTATAGAGATGGCAGGTCACCATCCGCCCACCGGGCAGGATGACGGGCTCGGGGCGCACGGAGCGCTGCAGCTCGTTCTGCCCATGCGGGCAGCGTGGGTGGAAGGCACAGCCCGACGGCAGCCTTAACAGCGACGGGGCGAGGCCCGGAATGCCCTGGAACACGCCCTTGTTGTCGAGGCTGGGCAGCGAGCTGATCAGCGCCTGCGAGTAGGGGTGCTTGGGGTCGGTGAACATCTCCTGCACGCTGGCCAGTTCCACCAGCCGGCCGGCATACATGACCGCCACCTGGTCGACGAACTGCGCCATCAGGCCCATATCGTGGCCGATCAGGATCACGGCGGCGTTGATCTCGTCCTGCACCCGGTCGATGGTTTCCATCACCTGGCGCTGCGTCACCACGTCGAGCGCACTGGTCGGCTCGTCGGCGATGATCACCTGCGGTTGCAGCAGGATGCCGATGGCGATGCAGACGCGTTGCTTCATGCCGCCCGAGAGCTCATGCGCGTACATCCGGAAGACGCCGGGATCGAGGTCAACTGAACGCAAGGCATGCGCACAGCGATCCTGGATGGCCGAACGGCTCTCGCCCGAAATATGCGACTTGATAGCGTCCACCATCTGCTCGCCGATCCGCGTCACCGGGTTCAGCGAGTTCATCGCGCCCTGCGGGATATAGGCGATCTTGGAGAGCCGCGCCTTGCGCATGTCCTCGTCGCTCAGCGCCATCAGGTCGGTGCCGCCGACAATCACCTTGCCGCCTTCGATGCGGCCAGGCGGCTTGATCATTCGCATCATGGCGAGCGCCATTGTGCTCTTGCCCGAGCCGCTTTCGCCCACCATGCCCAGCTTCATGCCCGACCGGAGGGTAAAGCCCACATCGTCGAGTGCCTTGGCGCGGCCGAGGTCCGTGTAATACGTGACCTCGAGTCCCTCTACCCGCAGCACCGGATCGCCGGCGCCGGGCGCAGAGGCAGCGCCGGCCGTCTTGGTTTGAATATCTATGGTCATTACTCTGTCCGCCGCACGCGTGGATTGGCCAATTCGTCGAGGCCCATGTTGATCAGGGCAAGCGATCCGAGGATCAGGATCATCGCGATCGATGGCCCGATGGGCCACCACCACCAGCCGTTAAAGAAGGCGCCCTGCAACTGGGCCGCCCAGATGATGTTGCCGAGCAGCGGCTCGCGCAACGGCCCGAGGCCGAGCACGGCGAGGTAGAACGAGGCGAACACTGCCGCGAACACCTGGCCGACGAATGCCGCAGCAATAAAGGGCAGGAGGTTAGGCAGGATCTCCTTGAAGATAATGCCCATGTCGCTCACCCCGGAGAGCTTGGCGACTGCCACGAATTGCCGTTCCTTCATGGTCAGCACCTGCGCGCGGATCACCAGCGTCGGCCCCATCCAGGCAAGAAGCACCACGATCAGCGCCATCGTGAAGATGGTGACGTCGCGCTTGTCGAGCGAGCCGGCGATAACCACCTGGATCAGGAGCACCGGGATCGGCGTCAGGATCTGACAGACCGTGCGGATCAGCGCGTCGACCTTGCCCCCGAAATAGGCGGAGAGGAAACCCAGCACCACGCCGATCAGCGTGCCGAGGCCGCCGGCGATGACGCCGATCACGGCCGTCTGCCACATGCCCACGACCATGGCTGCCCGCAGTCGCGACCGAAAAAGATCCGTCCCGAACGGGAACTGCAGGCTGGGTGGCTTCTTGGTCGCCACAGCGAGCGGATAGGCGTGCTTGGGGTTGATCGTCATCAGACCGATCGCCGTGAACAGCACGAGGCCGAGCAGGATCAGCAGCCCGACAGCGAGGCCCTTGTTGCGCCGCAGGTAACGCAGGAACAGCTGCAGGCTGCCCGGTTGCTCGACGGCTTTGTCCTGGAGAGTGGGTACGGCAGTAGTCGTCACTGGTCCGGTTCCTATTGGTTACGCACGCGCGGGTCGAGCAGCGGGTAGATGAACTCGAGCACCGTCATGAGCACCGCGATCGCGATGGTGATGAACAGCACGATGCCGTAGATGGTCGGGAAGTCGTTCGACCGGATGGCGTTGTTGAGCACGGTCCCGAGCCCGGGGAGGCCGAACAGGCCTTCCACGATGATGGCCGAGGTGATCACCGTACCCAGCGCCAGCGCCAGCCCGGTGACCTGCGGCAGCAAGGTGTTGCGCAGGTAATAGTCGCGGAAGATGCGCCCGCCGGTCAGGCCCTTGTGCTCGGCAAAGTTCACATAGTCTTCGCCCTGGATGGTGATGCCCATGCCGCGCATCGACAGCACCCAGCCGCCCACCGAGCCAAGGATCAAGGCGAGTGCCGGCAGCAATTGGTGGCGCAGCATGTCGAGCAGGAACTCGAGGCTGAATGTCGGAACGATGCCGACCGAGTAGGCGCCGCCCAGCGGCAGCAGCTTGAGACGGAAGCCAATGAAGAACAGCAGCAGCACGCCATGATCACGGGCGGCACGCCGGTCAGCAGCACGAACGGCGTGGCGATGTTGCGCACCCAGCGCGGCGCGCGCGGCCAGGCCGAGACGGCGCCAAGCAGGTTGCCGATGATGAAGCTCAGAATGGTGGTGACCAGCAGCAACCCGAACGTCCAGGGCAGGGCCTGGGAAATGATGTCGGTGACGGTCGAGGGATAGCGGTTGAGCGAGTAACCGAAATCGAGCCGGACGATATTGCCCAGGTAGGTCCAGTACTGCTCGAGCAGCGGCTTATCGAGGCCGAACTGCGTGTTCATGTTGGCGATCAGCGTTTCAAGATCGCCGGGAGAAAAACCACCGGAGCGCGCCAGTTCGGCGAAGCGCTCGCGAATGGCGTTACGCGGTGACAGGCGGGGCACGAAGAAAACGATCGTCGAAGCCGCCCAGATGACAAGGGCCAGAAACCCGATGCGCTTGGCAATAAGTTTAAAATTCACGCGATGCACTCCGGCCGCTGAAGAGAAGGGGTGCGCGCATGCGCGCACCCCAGGACTTGGATCTTTTTACTGCGCGCCGGTCGGCTGCAGCGAGGTGATCACGAGCGTACCGGTCTGTGCCCAGAAGGCACCGTTGGTACCCATGGCCGGGTTGGCAGCGGTCGGCCAGTTCTTCCAGTAGTGCTGGTTGTAGGCGATGCGGTGGAGCCACTGGATGATCGGAACGTCGATCTGGTCTTTCCAGTACATGCCCATCAGCTTGGTAGCGCCTTCGATGAACTTCGGATCGTCGGACGACAGCGGCGCGATTTCGTCGAGGATCGCGTCGAATTCCGGGTTCTTGTAGCGCGAGAACCGGTTGTTGCCTGCCGAGGTACCGATGGCGTTGCTGTACTTGCCGTGGAAGAGGTTGAACGCTTCGAACGGGTCGAACAGGCTGGCGCCGTGGCCGAACATGTAGAGGCCTTCTTTGCCGTCCGCCATGTTCTGGTAGGCGTCGGGTCCGAAGTTGATGGCAGCGTCGAAACCACCATTGCGCAGCATTTCGACCAGGATCGGAACGATGTCGCCGTGGATGTTTTCAAAGCCCTGGATCGTGGCGTTGACGGTCTTGCCGTCCTTCTCCCACAGGCCGTCGCCGTTCTTGGTGAAGCCGGCAGCGGTCATCAGGGCAGCCGATTCATCAAGGTCGAACTTGCCCGGCTGCAGCTGCTCTTCGAGCGCCTTGACGCCCGGTGAGTCAGCAAAAGCCTGCAGGTTCGGGTAGAGCGGGAACGGATAGATCGTGGCGATCCCGGCGCCGTCATAGAGCACGTTGTTGATGGTGTCGCGGTCGATCGACAGGCTGATCGCACGACGCACATTGGGGTCGCTGTAGGGCTCGATCTGGGTATTCATCCAGAGCGAGTTCGGCCACCAGTCGAGGTACCCGAACGGCGACTCGTTGCCGGTGTGGGTGGTGACTTCGGCGTTCTGGGCAAGGATGTTGCCGATAACCGAAGACCGCATGTCGAGCGCCGAGTCGAACTCGTTGTTCACGATGCGCTGGGCCACCGTGTCCATCGACACGCCGGTGATGTTGGCGATGATGATGCGCTTGACCGCCGGCTCAGCGATACGGCCGGCCTTCACGGCCCACCAGTCGGGACGGTAGTCGAAGATCTTCTGGTTGGCGTTCCACGCGATCAGGTCATACGGACCCGAATGCGGGATTTCGGTCGAGCCGGGAGTGGTCGTGACGTCGGCCTGCTTGGAGAGGTAGGCGGACGGAACGATCGGGATACCGGTATCGAACTTCTGGGTCAGCACTTCGAACTTGAAGCGCGGCGCCGGGGTCTTGAACTTCACCGTCACGGTCAGGTCGTCCACAACGGTGGTGGAGTCGACGAACTGCTGGAAGTTGGCGTGGTAGGGCAGCTTCTCGTTATTGAGCTGGCCGTCGAACGTGAACTTCACGTCGGCTGCCGTCACCGGCGTACCGTCGCTCCACTTGGCGTCCTTGTTCAGCTTGATTTCCAGGCCCATGAAGTCGGTCCCGGTATATTCCATGCTGTCGGCCAGCCACGGAATGAACTCGCCCTTGAAGATACCGAAGTACATCAGGGGTTCCCACATGAAGACGTTGCCTTCCTGGTGGGTATAACCAGGCAGCGCCCATGGGTTGGTGACGCCGATCGGCGACGAAGCGGCCACGCCCCAGCCCAGAACGATGGTCTGGTTGCGCGGCACGTCCGGCAGCGATGCCGGCGTGATTTCCTTCGGCGCGGAAGCCGCAAGGCTGTCCTGCGCGAAGCTGGCTGCGGGTGCAGCCAGTGCCGTGATCGCCATTGCGGCGGCCAGGGCCAGTTTCAGTCGTCTCATGTGACATCCTCCCATGTCTGTCTCGAAGGCCCGAACCCTGCACGTGCAGTCCCGGGTAGTCTGTCTGGGTCGGGAACTTCCCCCAGCCCGCCGCGCCGCCGGAGCCGCGCGTCACCTGTTCCGCTCGCGCGGAATCCGTTCGTCGACCCCTTGCTAGGCGACAACGCCGGCCACTCGTGAGTGGCGCCGGGAGTGTTCAGAAAAAGCCAATCAAACGAATGCGTTCTTGGGAGTTAGCGCCCGTCGCAGCCTTTGGCTGCAGCGCAAGAATCTTCGCCTGAGATCCGCTTTCGTGCCTCTCCCTAACCGCCCCGTAACGGTGTGTCGCCGCACCAAACCGGCCGACGTCTTCCTCGTATCTGGTGTCGGGATTTGCCCCGTTGCCCAGATTTATCGTTGTTTCACTGAGCCTTGCATGCAAGTTCCAAGTCTGTCAACGAGTGAAATGTCAGTTTTCGGGTTTCTTTCGAGCCGATTTGTCGCCACCATGCTGCGTCCGTCCGGAGGGCCCCGCCCAGGGGCAACGAGTCCACTCATGACCAGCCATGTTATCGCCAACGCGCGCCTCTCGGTTGCCGTCGCCACCGGCTACGGCGCCCGCGTCACCAGCCTTCGCCACATCGCCTCGGGGCGCGACTGGATGACCCAGGGCGGCGAGTCGCCGCAGACCGGCGACGACGCCGTCTATCTGGGTGACGAGGCGGTCGCCTGGGATGAGTGTTTCCCCACTGTGGGACGCTGCAACGTTTTAGCAACCGCCTGGGGCCGCACCTTGCGCGATCACGGTGAGCTCTGGGGCCGCCCCTGGCAGGTCGATCATCACGACGCCGAGACGCTCGCCCTGTCCTTCGCCGCGCCGGAATTCGTCTTCGAGCGCCGCATGCGCCTCGAGGGTCCGACATTGGTCATCGACTATGCTGTCACCAACCGCCTCGCCGTGCCGCTGCCCTATCTTTGGGCCCTGCATGCCCTGCTCGCCGTCCGCCCCGGCGACCGCATGGATATCCCGGGGCTCGACGGTCGGTCGGTGTGAGCTATCTCGGCTATCAAGGCAAAACCATCGCCCTCGACCGCGCTCCTTTTGCCGGTTCGCACCCCGAGCTGCCCTTCCGGCTCGACGCCATCCAGCCGCCCGACGCCGACTTTGCCGCCAAGCTGATCGCAAAGAACCTGCGCGCCGGCACCGCCCGCATCGGTCAGCCCGGCCAGTGGCTCGACCTCAGCTGGGATAGCACCATCGCCGACCTCGGCATCTGGATCACCTATGGCGCCTGGCAGGGCCACACCGAAGTCGCCATCGAGCCCACAAGTGCGCCGGCCAATGATCTCGTCGAGGCCATCGCCTCCGGCGCCAGGCCGCTCGCGCCGGGCGAGCGCCGCGCCTGGACCGTCGGGATGACCGTCGGCGCCTGAGGTCTACCTCAGGTGGTGAGCACCCGGTGCAGCACGGCCTGCAGATGCCGGTCGAGCCCGTTGACGGCAGCGTCGACATCGCCCGCCTCCAGCGCATCGACGATGATGAGGTGCTCGCGCATCGACTGCACCGTATTGGCCGGACCGACGGCGTCGAGGTTGTGCAGCCGGATCAGGTACATCTTCTGCATCAGTCGCGCATAAAGGGTGCTCAACTGGTCATTCGCGAACGCCGTGATGAAGCTGTCGTGGAACTCTGTTTCCAGCGCCTTGACTGGCAGGCGGTAGCCCGCCAGGTCGGTGCTCGACTGTGCCAGTGCGATGATCTGCGCATGTGCCTCGCGCATCCGCGCAATCCATCCGCGTGTCACCGTGCCGGCAAACTTGCGCAGGCCTTCCTTCTCAAGCAGGCCGCGCAGCTGGAAGGTGTTCCCGACGAACTTCATGTCCGGGTAGAAGATGGTGATGCCCACCTTGCGGCGGACCTTGATCAGCCCCTCGGCCGCCAGCAGTGTCGTCGTCTCGCGCATCGGCGACAGCGAGAGACCCAGGATCTCGCCCAGTTCTTCCTGCTTGAGCGTCTGTCCCAGCTTCAGGCGTCCCTCGATCAGCGCCTCGAAGAACGCGTCATACCCTGGATTGTCGATACCCCCGTACACACGGTCCTCCGCTCGCTGCGGCGCTTCTAGCGGCGGGTCGGCCAAAAGTCATCAGACTAAAGGCGAGGACAACGCGTCGTTGACAAGCGTTTATCACGCCATATAGCCTTCTCAATACGCAAATGAAATATATTTAAAAGCGATCCCGGACCACCGGGGCGCGCTCTGCCGCCTGTTGGCGGCGGGAGCTCTGCATCGACTGCGGCGCATCGTCTGGGAGGGCGATCACCGGCAGCAATGACCTGACAATCGGCCAGAACGGCCGCAGGACCGACTTCGGAGGAGGAGAAACAATGACCGAACCCCGCAATGTGAATGGCTGGTCGCGCCGACGCGTGCTTGCCACTGCCGCCAGCGGCGTCGCTCTTGCGGCGGCCGGCGGCTTTCCTATGCCCGCCATCGCCCAGAGCAAGAAGCTCACCTATTGGGGCGGCCTGATCTTTTCGGAGGACGCCAACAAGCTCCTTACCGACACCATCATGGCCTGGGGCGCCGCCAATGGCGTCGAGACCGAAGTGGTGATGATCAACCAGAACGAGACCGTGCAGAAGGTCTCGGCCGCCGTCTCGTCCAACACCATGCCCGACGCACTCGATGTCGGCCTTGACCTGCTGCTGCTGCTGTCGCGGCAGGGCGTGTTCTCCACTGTCGATGATCTCTACAAGAAGATCGGCGACGCGCAGGGCGGCTGGTTCGACGGCCCCGATCGGGCCACCGATACCAGCGCTGTCGCCAGTGGCCGCACCGGCATTCCCTTCGGCGTCAACGGCAACCTGCTGCTCCGCCGCAAGGACCTGCTCGAGCCCGCCGGCTTTGCCGAAGCCCCCAAGACCTGGGAAGAACTGGTCACCCAGGCCATGGCCGTCAACAAGTCGCCGGTCTCCGGCCTCGGCCTTGCCCTCTCCAACGTTGGCGATGCCAACGTGCAGGTCAACATCCTGCAATCCTACGGCGGCCGCGTCGCCGATGACGCCGGCAAGGTGGTCACCATCAAGTCCGAGGCAACCCGCACCTATCTCACCTGGCTCAAGGACGCCTGGGACAAGGGGCTGTTCTCGCCCGGCAATACCAGCTGGGATGGCGCCGGCGACAATCAGGCCTATCTCTCCGGTCAGGCGGCCTTCATCGCCAATACCGGCTCGGTCGGCATCGCCGCCAAGAAGGACGACCCCGAACTCTTCGAGGCCAGCGCCTTCTCCCCGCTCCCCGCCGGTCCGAACGGCCAGATCTCGCCGATCACCCCGCAGAGCCGCGCCATAACGGCGGCCAGCGCCATGCAGGACGAAGCCAAGGCGCTCATCGAACACCTGGCGCAGCCCGAGTTCATGAACGCCTATTTCAACGTCGCCATCTACGGTCCGGTGCTCAAGGCACAGGAAAAGCTGGCCGCGTTCGATGGCTCCAACTCGATCCTCGTCGGCCTGCTCGGCCTCGCCCAGAATGGCACGGCACCCGCCGCGCCCGACGTCTACAACGCCGCCTGGGCGGACCTCTCGTCCAACTTCATCATCCCCAAGATGGCACAGCGCGTCGTCGTCGACGGCTGGGACTTCGACAAGGCCATGGATGAAGCCCAGACCCAGGGTCAGGCCATCTACGACAAGTATTAGCCCTCCCGGCTAACCTGCTGCGGGCGGTCCCATCGACCGCCCGCAGCACCCCATTTCCGTGGACCGCACGTTTTTCATGCATTTGCATTCGCACTCATTGCGGCTCTCCGCCCCCTCCCCAACCCTCTCCACGAGGGGGAGGGTGCCGGCCGGCGAGATCTCCAGAGATATTGGCGCTCGCGCTGACGACCTCCCTTCTCGCCTGTGGGGAGCGAGTGTTTTCGTCACCTCCCCCCTTGCGGG
>JACDQI010000160.1 GCA_015657675.1 Devosia sp. | reverse complement strand
CGGGGCGCCGGCGCGGCAACGCGCGGTGCCGGAGCCGGAGCAACCGGCGGCTGGCCAACGCGGGCGGCGGGCCCACGCATCGGGCGCGGCGTCGGCGCCTCGTACATGACTTCGGGCGTCGCCTCGTCGATGTCGAACGGCGCGTCCTCTTCCTCATAGGCGGGTTCGTCGTCGAAATCGTCGCGGCCGCCAATGGTGATGGCGCGACGTTCGGTCGTGGTGCCCATCGTCGGCTCGCTCATGCCCATGGTGGGCTCCTGCCGCTCGGCGCCCATCGGCGGGGCAACCGGCATCACCGGCGGTGCGGCGCGGAGGCTCGGTTCAACCGCAGCGCTTTCGCGCCACTGGGCGTGCTCGACTTCGGCGGCGCGCTTTTCACGCAGGTTGTTGCGGGCACGGCGGAAGGCGGTGCGGGCCGAAAAGCCCAGATGCATCATGGCGCCAAAGGCGACGTCGAAGATCGAATTGCCCTCGGGCTCGATATCGTCCTCGGTCTCGACCATACGGGCGCCGGCCGGAGCGGCCTTGGCCTTCTTGGCGGTCGGCTGCGGCATGCGCGGCATGGTGAACTTGCCCAGCCCCATGGCGATCCAGAACAGCGCCAGCGTCGGGGTGGCGATGATGATGGCAAAGAGGATGGCGGTCACCGGCTGCGGGTTTTCACCCGTCGCCAGCACGGCAAGATTGGAAAACAGCGTTCCGACCAGGCCGCCAAGGCCCGTCGGCAGCGGCCAGCTCGTCGGCGCCGCGATGAAGGCGAAGACGCCGCAGGTCAAAAGGCTCGCCGCCACCCATGAAATGGCGCGCAGGCCCATTTTGGAGGGAACGCGCAGGCGCACGAGGCTCCAGGCCCAGAGGGCGGGCGGCACCAGTACGGCCAGCATGCCAATGCCGAAGAGCTGGAAGCTCATGTCGGCGATCACCGCGCCGGGAAAGCCCAGCCAGTTCTGCGGCGGTTTGCTGGTGGCGTAGGAAAAGCTCGGGTCATCGACGGACCAGCTGGCCATGGAGGCCATGATGATCCCCACCAGCCCGAGCACGATCAGACCGACGAGTCGCACAGGTATGCGAATCGCGATGGCCGGAGCAGGGGCAGAGGAGCGGGCGTCTTCGAGCAGGGGCTGTGCCGGCATCGTCTTTTTACACTTACTAGCTGGACTCACATGGCCGGTGTGACTTCCGGCCGAGCTTGCATGCTAGGGCTCCATGGTTAATTGCCGCCTAACCATGGAGCACTGTGCAAAGATTCACGTGGAACATTGTGGTGACGGGTTTGGGGAGTGGGGGAGCCAGTTTCCACTTCACCCTCGGCTGACATCCCCACCTATGCGGGAATGACAGTTGAATGATTTTGCCCCAGCATCGGTGTCACCCCAGCGAAAGCTGGGGTCCATCTCTCGACCTCGTTGGCTGAGACGTGGATCCCTGCTTTCGCAGGGATGACACTGAGTGTGCTGGAGGCTGCTTAGAGCCTTGGGTACGGGCGACCGCCCCCTCAAAACTCCCGTTCGGGCTCCGAGCCGATCGAGTGAATGGAAAGATCGGCGCCGCGGCGTTGCTGTTCGTCGGTGAGGCGGATGCCGACGAGGCGCGAGCTGACGAAATACAGCACCCAGCCGGCGCCCAGCGCGTAGGCCGAAATCAGCACGCTCCCGAGGATCTGAACGATGGGCGAGACGCCGCCCAGGCCGCCGAGGGCCTCGAGCCCGAAGATGCCCGCGGCGATGCCGCCCCAGAGGCCGCAAAGGCCGTGGAGGGGCCAGACACCGAGCACGTCGTCAATCTTCAGCTTTTCCTGGGTGATGGTGAAACCCTTGACGAAGATGACGCCGGCAATGCCGCCCACGGCGAGGGCACCGATCGGGTGGAAAAGATCCGAGCCGGCGCAGACGGCGACGAGGCCGGCAAGGGCTCCGTTGTGTACAAAGCCCGGATCGGCCCTGGAGACCAGGGCTGCTGTGATGATGCCACCCACCATGGCCATCAGCGAATTGATCGCGACGAGCCCCGAGACGCCGGCCACCGACTGGGCCGACATGACGTTAAAGCCGAACCAGCCGATGCAGAGCAGCCAGGTGCCAAGCGCCAGCCACGGGATCGACGAGGGCGGGAAGGGCCGGCCGTTCGGTCCATAGCGTCCGTTGCGGGCGCCAAGGCGCAAGACTGCAGCCAGCGCCAGCCAGCCGCCCAGGGCGTGCACGACGATCGAACCGGCAAAGTCATGCAACTTGGCGCCAAAGGTCTGTTCGAGCAGCGCCTGCAGGCCGAAATTGCCGTTCCAGACCAATCCCTCGGTGAACGGATAGATCAGGCCGACGATCACCGAGGCAGTGATCACCTGCGGCCAGAACTTGGCGCGCTCGGCAATGCCGCCTGAAATGATCGCCGGCACGGCCGCCGCGAAGGTGGCGAGGAAGAAGAACTTCACCAGCGAGAAGCCCTGCGGGCCGAAGCCGGCATCGGCGCCCGACAGTGTGGCGGCGCTGTGAAAGAAGGTCACCCCGTAGGCGATGGTGTAGCCGACCAGGAAATAGGCCAGCGTCGAAAAGGCGAAGTCGACGATTATCTTGACCAGCGCATTGACCTGGTTCTTGCCGCGCACCGTACCGACCTCAAGAAAAGCGAAGCCGCCATGCATGGCGAACACCAGGATTGCTCCCAGCAAAACGAAAAAGACGTCGAGCCCGACGTTGGACGTGTCCATCAGAAGCCTCCCATGCGGACAGCCCTCGGCTGTCCCTGCTTGACCCGCTCGCGACGGGCTATTCGGAAGGCAATGTCAGCAACCGCCGTGCCACTTTGGGCGGCAGGGTTTTCGCTGATATTTCAATGGGTGGTGAGCGGCGGTCGCAAGGACGCCAGGCGGGTGCCGCAAAAATGGGCGATCAACCGCGAGTCCCTGCCTAGTCATTAGGCAGCGGCGGAGCCGGGAGACCGGCAGTTGATCGGGGTGTGCAGCCCAAGCGGTTTGCGAGTGGGAAGCCTCTGTGGCGGGCCAAGAGGTACTTGAGCTGCACGCCGCGACCAACGGGATCGGGCGGGAGGTGGAGAGCCGGACCGCAATCCGGCCCTCCAGGTTCAGGAGCGACGGCAGGGGAGGAGATCTGCCGTCGCTCCGTAAGTTTAGTTGTAGGCGCGCTCGCCGTGGCTCGAGAGATCGAGACCATCGCTTTCGGCCGACTCGGAGACGCGGGCGCCGCCGAAGATCGCCTTGACGATCAGCATGGCCACCACGGTCACCACTGCCGACCAGGCGACGGCAATCACGACGGCGAGGAGCTGGGTCATGAACTGGCTGCCGATGTTGTAGGCCGCCGGATCGCCCAGGGCGTAGCCGCCGAGGGACGGAGCAGCAACGATGGCCGTACCGAGAGCACCCACGATGCCGCCGACGCCGTGCACGCCGAACACGTCCAGCGCGTCGTCATACTTGAACATCGGCTTGAGGGTCACGACGGCCCAGAGGCAGATCACGCCGGCAGCAGCGCCGAGCACGATGGCACCCATCGAACCGGCGAAGCCGGCCGCCGGGGTGATCGCAACCAGACCGGCAACGGCACCAGAGGCAGCGCCGAGGAGGGAGGCATGACCGCGGGTGAACTTTTCGGCCAGAGCCCAGGCAAGGGCAGCAGCAGCCGGCGCGGTGATGGTGTTGAGCGTTGCCTGAGCGGCAAGGCCAGTGGCTTCCAGGTTGGAACCGGCGTTAAAACCGAACCAGCCGACCCACAGCAGACACGCACCGATGAAGGTGAATGTCAGGTTGTGCGGCGGAATGGGCTCCTTGAGGAATTCCTTCCTCGGCCCAAGCATCATGGCGGCGATAAGGCCGGCAACACCAGCATTGATGTGCACCACGGTACCACCGGCGAAGTCATAGGCGCCGAGGCCGAAGAGGTAGCCACCACCGAACCACACATGTGGCGATCGGCAGGTAGGAGAAGGTGAACCAGATGGCCAGGAACGCCATGACGGCGCCGAACTTCATGCGTTCGGCAATGGCGCCGACGATGAGGGCCGGGGTGATGGCGGCGAAGGTCAGCTGGAAGATGACAAAGGTCAATTCCGGGATTTCCACGCCGGCCGTGAAGGTGGCCGAGGTAGTCGACGGCGTCACGCCCGAGAGGAAGAGCTTGGAGAAGTCGCCGATGAAGGCCGAGAGGCCGCCTTCGGTCGGGCCGTTGAAGGCCAGCGAGTAGCCGTAGATCACCCAGAGCAGGGAGATCATGGCAAAGCCCGAGAGCACCTGCATGAGCACCGAGAGCATGTTCTTGGCGCGGACGAGGCCACCATAGAACAGCGCAAGGCCCGGGATGGTCATGGCGATCACGAGGATCGTCGAGATCAGCATCCAGGTGGTGTCGCCCTTGTCCACCGTCGCGACAACTTCGGCAACTGCTTCAGTCGCAGCAGCGGCTGCGTCGGCAGCAGGCGCCGCGGCATCTTGGGCAAAAGCTGGCAGAGCCAGCACGAGCGAGGCCAGTGCCACCGCTCCAATCAATTTTGAGGTCTTATTTGCGGTCATTGTGGGTTCCCCAAAGAGAAGCGGCATCAGAGCGCAGACGCGCCGGTTTCACCGGTGCGGATGCGCGTGACTGCCAGGAGATCGAGGACGAATATCTTGCCGTCGCCGATGCGGCCGGTCTGGGCGCTTTCACGGATGGCCGAGACGATGGCGTCGGACTGGGCGTCGTCCACCGCGATCTCGATCTTGAGCTTGGGCAGGAAATGCACGGCATATTCGGTGCCGCGGTAGATTTCGGAATGCCCCTTCTGGCGGCCATATCCCTTCACTTCGGTCACGGTCATACCGTGGACGTCGAGCGAGTTGAGGGCCTGGCGGACCTCCTCCAAGCGCGACGGTTTGATGATTGCTACCACCAGTTTCATGGATGCCCCTTTCGATAGCTGTTGGACGGTCTCCAATGCCAAGAACAGACTCAAGTGCCGTGCCAAAAAACCGACACAATGGGCAACGTTATGATTCTATTAGGAGTTTATGGTCCCAACCGACTTTGGTCGCCGTCTTTGAGCCCCGACATGGACCGGTTGTGATTACTTCTTGTGCATTTGCGGGCAGAATGACGCGCAAATAAGCATCAGCTGACCTGCGGCAGCGCGCCGCTTGCGCAGTTAACGCGAAGCGCCGAAATAGAGTGCAACCGCGGCTCGCGGGGCGACCAAGGGTAAGCCGATGCAGGACGAGCATTTCGATATTGCCATCGTAGGCGGCGGGCCAACCGGGCTGGCCATGGCGCTGGCGCTCACCCGCTTCGGTGATGGCCTCAAAGTTGCGCTGCTCGACCGTCGGCCGTTCGCCGTCCCCCGCGACCAGCGGGCCTTTGCCATCGCCGCCGGCGTGCGACGGGTCTTTGAACAGCTGGGCGTCTGGGACGCCATGCTTCCGAGCGCCTCACCGGTCAAGGCGATGAAGATCACCGATTCGGGCCGCGGCGATATCTCCCGGCCCCTCTTTCTGCACTTTGAGGGCGACGTGGCGCCCGGCGAGCCGTTTGCGCATCTGGTGCCCAACACCGCGATGCAGGCCGCCCTGCTGGCGGCGGTCGAAGGCCAGGTCAGCTTTCTGGCGCCGGTCGAGATTAGTGCACTCGCGCCCGGCAAGCTCACGCTGAAAGACGGGCGCACCATTTCGGCGCCGCTGGTCATTGCCTCGGATGGTGGGCAGTCGGCGCTGCGGACGATGGCCGGCATCGGCGTCGTCAGCCACGACTACCGGCAGTCGGGCATCGTCACCACCATCACGCACGAACTCGACCACCAGGGCACCGCCTACGAGCATTTCCGGCCCGACGGCCCGTTCGCCAGCCTGCCGCTGCTCGATGCAGAGGGCCGTGGCCTGCGCTCCTCGCTGGTCTGGACCGAAACCACCGAAGAAGCAGCGCGCATCAAGGCGCTGCCGCTCGATGTCGCGGCCGCCGAGATCGAGGCTGCGATGGGCTCGAGCCTGGGCGCCGTCACCGTCGAGGAAGTGCCGCAGGCCTTCCCGCTGGCGCTGCGGCTGGCCAAATCCTTCATCGGTCCGCGCCTGGCGCTGATCGGCGATGCGGCCCATGTGGTGCACCCGATCGCCGGGCAGGGGCTTAATCTCGGCCTCAAGGATGTTGCGGCGCTGGCCGAAGTGGTGGTCGACGCGATGCGCATGGGTCTCGATCACGGGGCGGCGGATACGCTCGAGCGCTACCAGCGCTGGCGCCGGCTCGACACGTCCCTGATGGCAGTGGTGACCGACGGCATGAACCGGCTGTTTTCCAACGACGTGGCGCCGGTCCGCGCACTGCGCGATTTCGGGCTCGGGGTGGTCGACCGGCTGCCGCTGGTCAAGAACGCGCTGATCGGTCGGGCTGCCGGTATCGAGCGCAACGGCCCGCGCCTGCTCAGCGGATTCCCAATCTAGCCCGTTCGGCGGGATTATCCGGGTCGACCGGCCGCGATTCATCGAGGCTCAGCATCGGCACGCCGTCGCGGATCGGAAACGCCAGTCGTGCGACGACCGAAATCAGCTCTCTGCCGTCTGCCGAGAGCGCGAGCCGCGTCTTGGTGAGCGGGCAGACCAGCATTTCGAGGGTCTTGGGGTCGAGGACATGGCGCGGGTTGGCGGTCGTTCCCGCCGCGGGCGTCTCGTTCAATTGAGCGGCGCGGCGGCCTTGCCGCCCTTGGCCATTTCATACTCGGCCATGGCAATCAGCGTCTCGGCGCGATCTTCCAGCGAGCGCGCTTCGAGCAACACCTGCTTTTCGGCGGCGCCATACGGCGACACCATGCAGCAGAAGTTCACGAGGTCCGCGGTGCCGGTCTTTTTGATCTCGTCCCAGTTGAGGTCGAACTCGGCGAACTCGGCATAGTCCCGCATCATCTTGAGGAAGCGCTGGCGGTCCACCGCCTCTTCGCCATGCAGCCGGTCGAAATCGAGCGCAAAGCGCTCGGACGAGATCCGGAATTCCCGATAGGGCATGCGCATCGTGACTTCCTGCAGCGCGTCGAAGCGGGTCAGCCCTTCGAGCACGATGAAGTAGCGGCCATCGCCGTTTTCTTCCCAGTGGGTCAGCCGGCCGAGACAGCCGACCGTCTGCAGCGGATCGCGCCCCGTGGGGCTTTCCTCGCTGGGGTCCTGTGGCTGGATCAGGCCGATCATGCGGTTGCCGGCCAGCGCCTGGTCGACCATTTCGATGTAGCGCGGTTCGAAGATGTTGAGCGGCCGATGCGCGAACGGCAGCAGCAGCGCACCCGAAAGCGGGAACACCGGGACGATGTCCGGCAGGTCGGCGGGGGACGACGGGCGCTTCAACATGGTCTCATCTTACGAGAAAAGCACCGCAGAGAGGAGTCGACGGCCCTTTATGGTTGCGGGATCCTTGGCGCCCCAGGCCTCGAAGAGTTCGAGCAGCTTCTTGCGGGCGCCATCGTCGTTCCAGGTGCGGTCGCGCTTCATGATCGCCACCAGCGCTTCGGCAGCCTCGATGCGCTTGCCTTCGGCATTGCGCACCACGGCGAGATCGAAGCGGGTCTGATGGTCATCCGGGGTCTCGGCCAGCTTGGCTTCGAGCTCATCGGCTTCCGAGAGTTCCGCCGCCTCGGTCAGCAGCCGCAGGGCAGCATTGGCCGAAGTATAGGCGTCGCCCTTGCGCTCGGCCTCGGGGATCATGTCGAGGCTGGCCTGGGCCTGCTCCACATCGCCGACTTCGAGGAAGAGCCGGGTCATGCCAAGCAGCGCCTCGGTGTTTTCCGGCTGGTGCTGCAGGATCATGCCAAAGATCTGCGCAGCGCGGTTGAGGTCGCCGGCCGCAAAGGCCTCAGCGGCGGCGGCGGTGGCGTTCTTGATCTCTTCATCGATCGAACCCGCTGCCGGGCGACCGGGACCGGCGCCGGCAATCACCTTGTCGGCAAAGCGACGCACTTCGCTTTCCGGAATGGCGCCCATGAAGGCGTCCACCGGGCGCCCGCCGGCAAAGGCGAAGACGGCCGGGATCGATTGCACGCCGAGCTGGCCGGCAATGGCCGGGTTCTCGTCGATGTTGATCTTGACCAGGCGGATCTTGCCGCCCTTTTCGTTGATCACCTTTTCGAGGTTCGGGGTCAGCTGGCGGCAGGGGCCGCACCAGGGGGCCCAGAAGTCGACCAGCACCGGCGCCTCGAGCGAGGCATCGATCACGTCGGCCTTGAAGGCGCGGTCGGTCGATTCCTTGATCAGGGCCGCAGGCGGGGTCGCGCCCGGGTTCGTGCTCGCCGCAGTAATGTCCATTCGTGCCGATCCTCGCCTCGTTAGGGGCTTTGCAAAACTGTCAAAACTTGGGGTTGCAATGCCCTCTTCGATTAGGCATATAGGCGCCCGGCGACGCGGTGCCAAGTCAATCGCGAAACGCCGATGGAGTGCGGGTGTAGCTCAGGGGTAGAGCATAACCTTGCCAAGGTTAGGGTCGAGGGTTCGAATCCCTTCGCCCGCTCCAAACTTCCCTCTCCCCAGAGGGACGACAAAAGGCCGGGCGGCAACGCCCGGCCTTTGTGTTTTGGGGATGAAGATCCAGAAGGCTCCCCTTTTGCAGGCTTTAGCCCGCTATGTGCTAGCCTATCGACCAGCGCTGACGCTCGGGGCAGGCTCGTGGTTCGACTTTCAATCAACGACCTTGGACCGTGCCGATCGTGCACTCTTCAGCGTCAAGGGCCTACAGCGGGCCTCGTTCAGTCGTGGCCCAATCTGAGGCTCCATTCTAACCAAGGCGAACTGTTCGGCGCGACCAAAACCAAGAGGCCATTGAGTCGAAAGTCGCGGACTCCCTAGGAACAAAAAGTCAAGTACCTATTGAACCAATCACCTGATTCGCCTATCATCATGTCAAGCCCTGCCGGGACCGAAGCTTCTAGTTCCACTAGGAGTACTCATGTAGATCCCGGTGGGGCTTTCCCTTTTACAGCGCTATGGTCGATAACGTGTTCTTTCGGAACGAACTTCCAATGCGCGTAGGGCATCGTCCATCGGTCGATTAGATCGATTGTGCCCGTACTCGTGCCAATATTGAAGTTGGGCCGTATGGCCCGAATCTGGCGGCTAATTTCCTTGAATACCTTTTCCTTGGCGAGCGTTCGTTTGCCGCGACGCTTTGCGCCTTCTGGTTTCTCAAGGTGAAGATCGTTTAGGCGAAAGTTCATTGCGCCTAGGAGGATGTCGAGACCTTGCAGGATCACGTGATCCTTGGAGTCGAGCTCAGCCATGTCCTCTATGGGAAAGAAGACCCCCTTGCCCCTGAATGTCGCGGTCTGAGATATCCCGCTGACGTAGGACTTGAATTTTTGGACCTTAGCGTCGGTGTCGGGCATGTCATCGAAGAAAGCCGAAACGAACACCTTGTCGAGGCCATTCGGGTTGCAGTGAGCGAAACCGAACCCGTGCTTGATTAGCTGATAGTACAAGAGAAAATAGTGATCCTCGATATGCTCGGCTTTCAAGTTCTTGGCCTTGTGCATGTTCTGAGTAAACATGATCCGGACCTTCAATCGACCTGATGCGATGAACTCGAAATAGGTCCGAACAAACTCGACATACTTTTCGAGGTAGTTCTCTGTGATCCTGGTCCACTTAATCTCCTTAAAGAGGTTCAACTCCTCCTTTTTCTCCAGCAGCGCCGCCTCTATGGCCTGCCGATCTGACGCCGCCACGAGTGCAGCGCCATAAAAATCGGAGTAGTATTTCCCGTGCTTCGCGGATTCGTCGCAGTAGAGAATGTAGTGACGCTTTGGCATGATAGATGATTAGCATGACTCAAGAAAAACGCATCCCCTAGAAAGTAGCTGAATGACAGTTGCGGAAGTTCAAAGAAGCCGCCCGCGAAGTCGAAAACCGACGATCCTTGGACAAGAGGCTAGGAATCAAAGCCCGGCCTTTGTGCTTTTGGGTTTCTCCCACCCACCGCCGTCATCCTCGGGCTTGACCCGAGGATCCATGTTCCAGCGTCCGCAGACACCTAGGCTGGCACCGGTTCCTTCGCCAGCGCGTAGAGATGCCAAGTGGCGTGGCCGAGCACCGGCAGGATCACCAGCAGCCCCAGGAAGAATGGCGCCAGCGCCAGGAGGGTCGCGGCGGTGACCACGACGCCCCAGCCGAGCATCGGGATCGGGCTCGCCAGTACGGCGCGGATCGAGGTGACCATGGCGGTGACGAAGTCGACCTCGGTGTCGAGCAGCATGGGCATGGCAAAGACGGTCGTGGCAAACAGCACCAGCGCCAGCACCAGACCAACCACCGTGCCGACGGCAAGGAAGGTGAGGCCGCCGGGCGTGCTCACCACTAGGTGCAGGAAGCGCTCAAGATTGGTCGAGGCGGAAAAGCCCATGAACACGGCGAGCAGGATGCGGGCCTGGTAGACCCAGATCCAGAAAATGAAGAGCACCACAAAGGCCATCCAGCCCAGTTGCCGTTCGCGCTGGCGGAGCACAGTGACCAGCACGGCCTTCCAGCTCAGCGGCGCGCCGCTCGCAAGGCGCCGGCTGACTTCATAGAGGCCGGCGGCCACAAACGGCCCGATCAATGGAAAACCGATGCCGATCGGAATGATCATCCAGGGCGCGCCATAGACGGTGAGAAAGCCGTAGATCGCCAGGCCACCCAGCGCAAACACCGCGCCGAAGAACAAGCCATAGAGAGGTGCCCGCGTCGCATCGCGGATACCGAGCCGCAAGGCCTCGAAGATGTCGTCGAAGCCGATTTTTCGGAGTTTGGGCGCGCGCGGCGCAGCCGACAGCACAGCATCAGACATTGCGTTTCCTCCCAGGACGCTCAGGACCGGATATCCGCAAGTCTAGCCGTGCGCCATCCTAGCGCAGTGGCCGGGCCGCGCAAGAGCGACTGCGACACTATGACGTTGCCGCGCTTAAACCGGGCGTTAAGCAAAACTCTTGAGAATGAAAGTCGTGTTCATCGGGTCTGTCTCCCGGCGATCGGCAGGGCTTTGCCTGTACGGAAGCCGGAGTTGTCGCAGTAGAGCGTCCGCCGGGCGTTCAGACTGGGGCACAACGGGCGTGCCCACCGCGTAAAGAGTACGGTCCATGAAGCTGATAGCGGGCATTCTCACGGTCATCGGCTGTGTCCTTGGTGGCTATGCGGCCATGGGCGGTCACGTCGAGGTGCTCTGGCAGCCCTGGGAATACGTGATCATTCTGGGTGCGGCGATCGGTGCCTTCATCATCGGCAACCCGGGCCCAGTGCTTAAAGGGCTTGGCGGTGTGATGGGCACCCTTATGAAGGGCCCGCGCTACAAGAAGGAAGCCTATGTCGAACTGCTCGGGCTGCAGTTCACGCTGTTCAAGCTGGTGCAGTCCAAGGGCCTTCTCGCGCTCGAACCCCATATCGAGAATCCGCACGAATCTTCGATCTTCACCCGTTTTCCGACCTTTTCGCACAATCACCACGCGGTCGAGTTCCTCTGCGACTACCTGCGCATGGTCACTCTGGGCACCAATGTGGTGCACGAGATGGAATCGCTGATGGATCAGGAACTCGAGACCCACCATCAGGAACAGGAGCGCCTCGTCAGCGCAGTCCAGTCACTGGCCGATGGTACACCCGCCCTGGGCATCGTGGCCGCCGTGCTGGGTGTGATCAAGACCATGGGCGCCATCAGCGAACCGCCCGAGGTTCTCGGCCACCTGATCGGCGGCGCTCTGGTCGGAACGTTCTTCGGCGTGTTCGTGGCCTACGGCTTTTTCGGTCCCATGGCGCAGTCGCTGAAGAATACGTTCGAGGCCGAATCCAAATATTTCCTCGCCATAAAGTCCGGTCTGCTCGCCCACATGTCGGGCTATGCGCCGGCGATCGCGGTCGAGTTCGCCCGCAAGTCGCTGTTCAGCGAAGTGCGCCCGACCTTCGCCGAGGTCGACGAAGCCACCGGCAAGCTGCCGGCGGTTACCTGATCTAGTCCGCAGCGCGAGGAGCCCCGCCGATGCGGAACGACCAGCCGATCATCATCAAGAAGATCAAGAAGGGCGGCCATGGACATCATGGCGGCGCCTGGAAGATTGCCTATGCCGACTTCGTGACGGCCATGATGGCGTTCTTCCTGCTGATG
>JACDQI010000159.1 GCA_015657675.1 Devosia sp. | reverse complement strand
GATCTTCATCAACCAGATCCGCATGAAGATCGGCGTGATGTATGGCTCGCCCGAAACCACGACGGGCGGCAATGCGCTCAAGTTCTACGCCTCGGTGCGTCTGGATATCCGCCGTATCGGCGCGATCAAGGAGCGTGAAGAGGTGATCGGCAACCAGACCCGCGTCAAGGTGGTCAAGAACAAGCTGGCGCCGCCGTTCCGCCAGGTCGAGTTCGACATCATGTATGGCGAAGGCATTTCCAAGACCGGCGAGTTGCTCGACCTGGGCGTCAAGTCCGGCATCGTCGAGAAGTCCGGTGCCTGGTTCTCCTATGACAGCCAGCGCCTGGGGCAGGGCCGCGAGAATTCGCGCCAGTTCCTCAAGGATAATCCGGCCGTCGCCGACGCCATCGAAAAGGGCGTGCGCGAGAGTTCGGGCATTCTGGGCGAGGCCTTGCTGGCGGCGCCGGAAGGCAACGAAGCGGCGGACGCCGACGACATCTGAGGGGCTGGCCGCGTCGCAGCGGCTGCGGTCCCAAAGGGGTCAAGAAAGTAACAAGGCAGGGCGTCGGGCAACCGGCGCCCTGCAGCATTTTGGCGGTCCTGTTTGGCTTTGCTGGACAGAGGCGGGAGGCCCGCGATAGAAGGCCTTTCCATCAGCTTTCGAGGCGGGGTCGGTGCCCCGCCTTTTGCCGCCAAGAAGAGTTCTCATGACGACGAGCGTGAACGATATCCGGTCCAGCTTTCTCGGCTATTTCGAGAAGAACGGTCACGAGGCGGTAGCCTCGAGCCCCCTGGTGCCGCGCAACGACCCGACGCTGATGTTCACCAATGCGGGCATGGTGCAGTTCAAGAACGTCTTCACCGGCCTCGAAAAGCGCCCCTATTCGACGGCCACGACGTCGCAGAAATGCGTGCGCGCCGGCGGCAAGCACAATGACCTCGACAATGTCGGGTTCACCGCGCGGCATCACACCTTCTTCGAGATGCTCGGCAACTTCTCCTTCGGCGATTACTTCAAGGAACGGGCGATCGAGCTCGCCTGGAACCTGATCACCAAGGAATGGGGCCTGCCCAAGGACAAGCTGACCGCCACCATCTACGAAGATGACGATGAGGCGATGGCGCTCTGGAAGAAGATTTCCGGCCTGCCCGAAGAGCGCATCGTGCGGCTCGGGGCCAAGTCCAACTTCTGGCAGATGGGCGATACCGGTCCCTGCGGTCCGTGCTCGGAAATCTTTTACGACCATGGCGACAAGTACTGGGGCGGCCCTCCGGGCTCGCCCGAGGAAGACGGTGACCGTTTCGTCGAAATCTGGAACCTCGTCTTCATGCAGTTCGAGCAGGCGGCCGACGGCTCGCGCACCGGGCTGCCGAAACCCTCGATCGATACCGGCGCCGGGCTCGAGCGCGTTGCTGCCGTGATGCAGGGCACCAACAACAATTACGAGATCGACCTCTTCAAGGCGCTGATTTCTTCGGCGCAGCAGGCCATCGGCTATAATGGCGAGAGCTCGAATGCGAGCCTCCGCGTCATTGCCGACCATCTGCGCTCGATGAGCTTCCTCATCGCCGAAGGCGTACTGCCGTCGAATGAGGGCCGTGGCTATGTGCTGCGCCGCATCATGCGCCGCGCCATGCGGCACGCGACGCTGCTCGGCGCCACCGAGCCGGTGATCCACAAGATCGTCCCCAGTCTCGTCAAGGAAATGGGCCAGGCCTATCCCGAACTCGTGCGCGGCGAGGCGATGATCGCCGAGACGGTCGAGCTGGAAGAAAATCGCTTCCTCAAGACTCTTGGCCGCGGCCTGCAGATCCTTGCCGACGAGAGCAAGGATCTGACCGAGGGCGGCGTGCTCAAGGGCGAAACGGCGTTCAAGCTCTATGACACTTACGGCTTCCCGCTCGATCTGACGCAGGATGCGCTGCGCACCCGCGGCGTCACCGTCGACACCGCCGGCTTCGATGCCGCCATGGCGGCGCAGAAGGCCGAGGCGCGCAAGAGCTGGTCGGGGTCAGGCGAAGCCGCGACCGATCAGGTCTGGTACGCCGTCGCCGACGCCGTCGGTCCCACCGAGTTCCTCGGCTACGAGACCGAAACCGCTGAAGGCGCTGTCACCGCCCTGGTCAAGGGCGGCCAGCAGGTCACTGAACTGGTGGTTGGCGACGAGGGATTTGTCGTCCTCAACCAGACGCCATTTTATGGCGAGAGCGGCGGTCAGGTCGGCGATATCGGCAAGCTGAGCGGCGAAGGCATCGCGGCGACCGTTTCCGACACGGTCAAGCATCACGGTGTGTTCGGCCACCTGGTGAAGGTCGAAGCCGGCACGCTCAAGATCGGCACGCCGCTGCAACTGCTGGTCGACCACGGGCGCCGCTCGGCCATCCGCTCGAACCACTCGGCCACGCATCTCCTGCACGAAGCGCTGCGGCTGGTGCTGGGCGATCACGTGGCGCAGAAGGGCTCGATGGTCTCGGCCGACCGACTGCGCTTCGACTTCGTCCATACCAAGCCGATCAGCCCGCAGGAAATGGCGCAGATCGAGGACATTGCTAACGACATCGTGCTGCAGAACACTGCGGTCGAAACCCGCTTGATGGGCGTCGAAGAGGCCAAGGAATCCGGGGCGCGGGCACTGTTCGGCGAAAAATATGGCGACGAAGTGCGCGTCGTTGCCATGGGCGAGCCGACCGGCAACGGCCTCGGCTGGTCGGTGGAACTCTGCGGCGGCACGCATGTGCGCCGCACCGGCGACATCGGCCTCATCTCGGTGGTCAGCGAAAGCGGCGTCGCCGCCGGCGTGCGCCGCATCGAGGCGGTCACCGGCAAGGCGGCGCGGCATCGTGGCAACGACCATATCCGCATTGTCGAAAGCGCCGGGCAGCTGCTGCGTGCTGGCTCGCACGAAGTGCTAGACCGCATCGAGGCGCTGCAGGACAACTTCAAGAAGGCCGAACGCGACCTCACCGATGCCCGCAAGAAACTGGCCCTGGGTGGTGGCGGCGGAGTCGCTGCGCCCGCCGACGAGACAGTCAATGGCGTTACCTTTGTGGGTCGCAGCGTCGAGGGCATCCTGCCCAAGGACGTCAAGGCGCTGGTCGACGCCGAAAAGAACCGCATTGGTTCGGGCGTCATCGTCGTCGTGCTCAATGGCGAAGACGGCAAGGGTACAGTGGCGGTCGGCGTCACCGACGATCTGACGGCCAAGTACAAGGCCGGCGATCTGGTCAAGCTCGCCACCGCCGCGCTCGGCGGCCAGGGCGGCGGTGGCCGTCCCGACATGGCGCAAGGCGGCGGGCCGGATGGCTCGAAGGGCGCCGAAGCCATCGCAGCGGTCAAGGCCGGGCTGTAACGAAGTACGGTGGCGGCGACGGTTGTTTCGACCGTCGTCGTTTTCGAAACCCTCCCCATCGCGCTGTCATCCTCGCGCTTGACGCGTGGACCCAGCTCGCCATCCCCGGGTGCCCATAGTCTTGTGGCAGCGGAACCTTGGGTCCTTGTCTGTTTGGATTGTGCGATTGTTAG
>JACDQI010000158.1 GCA_015657675.1 Devosia sp. | reverse complement strand
GGGCGAAGACGTCTACAGCTCCTGGTTTGCGCGGCTTGAACTGGAAGAGATTGTCGACGATCTGGCGCACCTGTCGGTGCCGACGCGCTTTCTGTGCTCGTGGATTCAGTCGAACTATGCCGAGAAGATCCTGGATTCCTTCAAGGCGGAAACCCCGGACATTGCCCGGCTGCACTTTACCGTGCGGGTCAATGGCCAGGCCCGTCCGCGGCTGACCCCGGCGGCCGAACCGGTGGCTATCGAAACCGAGAATACGCCGACCAGCCAGCCGGTCAGCATGCCGGCCGCACCACGGCAGCTGCGTGACAACTTGGCGCCGCGGGGCGATGCGCTCTCCGGCTCGGCCATCGACGCCAAGATGACCTTCGACACCTTTGTCGCCGGCACGCCCAATGAGATGGCGCTGCAGGTGGCCAAGCAGGTCGCCCATGCGGCGGCCAATAACACCGTGACCTTCAACCCGGTCTACATCCATTCGACCGTCGGGCTGGGCAAGTCGCACCTGCTGAATGCCATTGCCTGGGCGGCCGGCGCGTCCGACAGCTCGCGCAACATCGTCTATCTGACCGCCGACCACTTCATGTACCACTTCATCACCGCGGTGCAGCGCCAGTCGGCGCTCGCCTTCAAGGAGTGGCTGCGGCGGGTCGACCTGCTGCTGATCGACGACATGCAGTTCCTGCAGGGCAAGTCGGCCACCGAATTCGGCCATACGCTGGGCACGCTGCTGACCGGTGCAAAGCAGGTGGTGGTGGCGGGCGATGCGCCGCCGCGCGATCTTGAAATGCTCGACGAACGGGTCCGTTCGCGTCTCTCGGGTGGCCTTGTGGTGCCGATCACCACGTTCGATGTCGAGCTGCGCAAGGCGATTGTGCAGCGCCGCGCCGACCAGGCCACGGCCCGTTTTGCCGGCGTGCACTTCCCGCCTGCCGTCATCGAGTACATTTCCCGCGTGGTGGTGAGCCACGGCCGCGATCTCGATGGGGCGGTCAATCGCCTGGTGGCGGCCAATCAGCTGACCCACGAGCCGATCACGGTGGCCCTCGCCGAACGCACGCTGGCCGACTTGGTCCGCTCGCGCGAAGCCCGCCGGGTCCGCATCGAAGACATCCTCCGCATCGTCTCGCGTCACTACAAGGTGCCGCGCAACGACCTGCTCTCTTCGCGCCGCTCGCGCGACGTGGTGCGGCCGCGCCAGATCGCCATGTATCTGGCCAAGTCGCTTACCTCGCGCTCGCTGCCCGAGATCGGCCGCCGTTTCGGCGGGCGTGACCACACCACCGTCCTGCACTCGGTCCGCAAGGTCGAGCAGATGATGAAGGACGACGGGGATCTCTGCCAGGAGATCGAACTCTTGAAGCGCATGCTCGACGAATAATCACGACCCGGGGGCGCTCCGGCGCCCCCCTATTGCGAGAGTTAGTTTTCAGTTGCGTCCTTTCAGTTCAAAGCTGAGTCCAAGACTCATGGTGCGGCTGCGCAAGTCGCTCAAACGGCTCGATTTGCGGGTCGATAAAGTGCATGAACGCCGCTCCGCCGAGCCGGAGTGGCAGGCCATGTTGCAGCGCATCGATCTCGAAGAACGCGAACGTCGCCTGGCGGAAGCCGAGGCGGCGCTCAACCGTCCCGTCTAAAGCTCGGGAAAAAGCCGGTGCGACACGGCCTGAGGCGCCCTGCGCCCTTGCCTTTTGATCCCCGGCTTGCAAATGTCGCAGCCCCCGTTGGCCGGGTTTTGCCGCAAGTTGGCAGCAGGGAACGAGAGCATGAAAGTCACGCTGGAGCGCAACCACCTCCTCAAGTCGCTGGGGCATGTGCACCGCGTGGTCGAGCGTCGGAATACCTATCCGATCCTCGCCAACGTGTTGATGAAGGTTGCCAACGGCACGCTCGATCTGCGTGCCACTGACCTTGATATCGAAGTTACCGAAAGTGTCCCCGCCATGGTGGCAACGCCCGGCACCACGACGGTGCCGGCGCATACGCTTTACGAGATCGTCCGCAAGCTTGGCGATGGCGCCGAAGTGCGGCTCGAGACCGAGGGCGGCGAGCAGATGCTGCTGACCTCTGGTCGCTCGCGCTTCCATCTTGCGTGCCTCTCGCCCGACAGTTTCCCGGACCTCAAGTCCGGCAGCTTCACCCACGAGTTCACTATTCCGGCGCCGGCGCTGCGCGAGCTGATTGAGCGCACCCAGTTCGCCATCTCCAACGAAGAGACGCGCTACTACCTCAACGGCATTTACCTCCATGCCATCGACCAGGGCGGCACCACCATGCTGCGCGCCGTGGCCACCGACGGCCACCGCATGGCGCGGGCCGAAACCGAGGCGCCGGCCGGCTGCAAGGGCATGCCGGGCATTATCGTGCCCAAAAAGACCGTCAGCGAAGTGCAAAAGCTGCTCGAAGGCGCCGATGCTGAGGTGAAGGTCGAGGTGTCCGACACCAAGATCCGCTTCACGCTGGGCGGCGTCGTGCTGCTCTCCAAGCTGATCGAAGGGACGTTCCCCGACTACGAGCGCGTGACCCCCAAGAACAACGACAAGCAGATGAACGTCGACAAGTCGAGCTTTGCCATTGCTGTCGATCGCGTCTCCACCATTGCGTCGGAACGCGGCGGCAAGGCGGTCAAACTCTCAGTCAAAGACGGCCAGCTCGAACTTAGCGTCACCAATCCGGACCACGGCACGGCCAGCGAAGAGCTGGCGGTGGAATTCGAACCGGAGAGCTTCGAGATCGGCTTTAATGCCCGCTACCTGCTCGACATCATCGGCCAGATCCGCTCGGACAATGCCATTTTCCTCTTCAACGACGCCGGTTCGCCGACGCTGGTCAAGGAAGACGGCGACGCCAAGGCACTCTACGTGCTGATGCCGATGCGGGTGTAGAAAGGGAGCGAATTGCGAGTGGGGAATAGCGAGTAGGGGCAGGTCGCCCGTTTTCCTATTTCGCTACTGACTATTCGCTATTCGCGACCATGAGACACATCTCCCGGCTGCGCCTCAGCCATTTCCGCAATTATGCCAGTGCTGCCCTCGATCTCGATGGGCGGCATGTGGTGCTGGTGGGACCCAATGGCGCCGGCAAGACCAACCTGCTCGAGGCCATTTCGCTGCTCGGTCCGGATCGCGGGCTGCGCCGCGCCCCGTTCGAGGAACTCGCGGCGCTGGGTTCCGATGGGGCTTGGGCGGTGGCGGCGACCATCGAGACCGCCGAAGGACCGGTCGATATCGGCACCGGCGGCACGCCGGGCGAAACCGGCCGCCGCGTCCGCATCAATGGGGCCAACGCCCGCACCGTTGAGGAGATGAGCGACTATCTGCGGCTGCTCTGGCTGACCCCGGCGATGGATGGCCTCTTTACCGGCCCGGCCGGCGACCGCCGCCGCTTCCTCGATCGACTGGTGACGGTGCTGATCCCGGGCCATTCGGCCTCGGTGTCGGACTATGAAAAGGCCATGCGGCAGCGCAACCGCCTGCTCGACGAGGATGGCGACCCCCGCTGGCTCGCCGCCATCGAGGCGCAGATGGCCGAGCACGCCGCTGCCATGCATTTTGCCCGCACCGACAGCCTGCTGCATCTGCAGGAGCTGATCGCCGAGGGCGTCGACCAGGACAACTTCCCGGCCGCCCAGCTGGCGTTGACCCCGCTGTTCGAAGATGGCCGCGAGCCGGCCTCTTCGACGCTGCTGGAAGCCGATCTCAAGGCGCTCTGGCAGGAGAGCCGCCGGCTCGATCGCGCTGCCGGCCGGACGCTCGCCGGCCCGCACCGCGTCGATTTCGAGGTGGTGCACGCGCAAAAGCAGATGCCGGCAGCTTTGGGCTCGACCGGCGAGCAGAAGGCGCTGCTGATCGGCCTGATCCTGGCGCATGCCCGGCTGGTCGGTCGGATGACCGGCATCACCCCGTTCCTGCTGCTCGACGAAATCGCCGCCCATCTCGACCCCGGCCGCCGGGCGGCGTTGTTTACCGCGCTCGATGGCTTGGGCACGCAATGCATCATGACCGGCACCGATCCGCTGCTGTTCGAGGCGCTGGGCGATCGGGCGCAGGTCTATCAGGTGAAAGACGGGCGGGTGAGCCGGGAGGCATGAGTGAACGGGCACCGGCCTATCCTTTCTCCCTCCCCATCAAGGGGAGGAAGGCCCGACTGAAAGGCCTAGGCGAGATGAATCCGGCTGCACCTTGATTCGCCCGCTAACCCTTGAAAAACCGGGCTGGAGACGCCATTTGTCTTGGGTCTGGGAGGGCGATCCGCTAGACCGTACGGAGCGGATTTTTCACTGATTCGGGATACCTTTTGAGCACCTCCGAAACCCCATCCGATCCCAATGAATATGGCGCCGACTCGATCAAGGTCCTCAAGGGCCTCGACGCGGTGCGCAAGCGCCCCGGCATGTATATCGGCGACACCGATGACGGCTCGGGCCTGCATCACATGGTCTATGAGGTCGTGGACAATGCCATCGACGAGGCCCTGGCCGGGCACGCCGATCTGGTCTCCGTAACGCTCAATGCCGATGGCTCGGTGTCGGTCAACGACAATGGCCGCGGCATTCCCACCGACATCCACAAGGAAGAGGGCGTCTCGGCGGCCGAGGTCATCATGACCCAGCTGCATGCCGGGGGTAAGTTCGACCAGAATTCCTACAAGGTGTCCGGCGGCCTGCATGGCGTCGGCGTCTCGGTGGTGAACGCGCTCTCGGTGGCGCTCAAGCTCAACATCCGCCGCGACGGCAAGATCTTCGAGATGAGCTTTACGCACGGCGTCGCCGATGCGCCGCTCAAGCAGATCGGCACCTATGAGCCGAAGGATGCGCCCGGCACCTATGCGGGTCGCAGCGGCACGGAGGTGACCTTCACCCCGTCGGCCGAGACCTTCACCATGGTGGAGTTCGACTACAAGACCCTCGAACACCGGCTGCGCGAACTGGCCTTCCTCAATTCCGGCGTCCGCATCTTCCTCAAGGACAACCGGCATCCCGAAACGGTCGAGACCGAGCTTTTCTACGAGGGCGGGCTCGAGGCTTTCGTGCGCTATCTCGACAATGCCAAGGCGCCGCTCATCGGCGCGCATCATGCTCAAGTCCGAAAAGGACGGCATGACGGTGGAAGTGGCCATGTGGTGGAACGACAGCTACCACGAGAACGTGCTGTGCTTCACCAACAACATCCCGCAGCGCGACGGCGGTACCCATCTCGCCGGCTTCCGCGCCGCGCTGACCCGGCAGGTGACCAACTATGCCGACGTCAGCGGCATCACCAAAAAGGAAAAGGTGACGCTGACCGGTGACGACACCCGCGAGGGGCTGACGGCGGTGCTGTCGGTCAAGGTCCCGGATCCAAAATTCTCCAGCCAGACCAAGGACAAGCTGGTGTCGTCCGAAGTCCGGCCGGTAGTTGAGAATGGCGTCAACGACAAGCTGCAGCAGTGGTTCGAGGAACATCCGGCCGAGGCCAAGCAGGTCGTCGCCAAGGTGGCCGAGGCCGCGATGGCACGCGAAGCCGCCCGCAAGGCGCGTGAACTGACGCGGCGCAAGTCGGCGCTCGACGTCAACTTCCTCGCCGGCAAGCTCAAGGACTGCTCGGAAAAGGACCCCGCCAAGTCCGAAGTCTTCCTCGTTGAGGGTGACTCGGCCGGTGGTTCTGCCAGCCAGGGCCGCGACCGCTATACCCAGGCCGTGCTGCCGCTGCGCGGCAAGATTTTGAACGTCGAACGCGCCCGCTTTGACCGCATGCTGGGCTCCGAGCAGATCGGCAACCTGGTGATGGCGCTCGGCACCTCGATCGGCCGCGAAGAGTTCAATCCGGACAAGCTGCGCTACCACAAGATCATCATCATGACGGACGCCGACGTCGACGGCGCCCATATCCGCACACTGCTGCTGACCTTCTTTTATCGGCAGATGCGCGAGCTGATCGACCGCGGCCACGTCTATATCGCCCAGCCGCCGCTCTATAAGATCAAACGCGGCTCGTCCGAGCAGTATCTCAAGGACGAGCGCTCGCTCGAGGACTACCTGCTCAACGCCGGTACCGAGGACGCGGTGCTCGCCACCTCGTCGGGCACCACCCATGCCGGCGCGGACCTGCTGCAGATCGCCCGCCAGGCGCGCGAACTGGTGCACGCCATCGGCGCGCTCAACACCCGCTACAACCGCACCATTGTCGAGCACACGGCCATTGCCGGCGGGCTCGACCCCGAAGTGGTGCTGAGCCGCGAAGCCGCCCAGGTGGTCGCCAACCGCGTCGCCGAACGGCTCGATCGCGTCTCCGACGAAGTCGAACGCGGCTGGGTCGGCGAGGCCGACGGTCAGGGCGGCATCAGCTTTGCGCGCACCGTCCGCGGCGTTACCGAGACGCATCTGATGGACGCCCAGCTGCTCGCCAGCGCCGATGCCCGCAAGATCCGCCAGCTCGTCGAGCGGCTCGACAATGTCTATGACGGCACCGCGCGCCTCACCCGCAAGGACCAGAGTTTTGACATTTTCGGTCCGGCGACGCTGTTCGAATCCGTCTCAGCCGCCGGCCGCAAGGGCATTTCCCTGCAGCGCTACAAGGGCTTGGGCGAAATGAACCCCAGCCAGCTCTGGGAAACCACGCTCGACCCGAACGTGCGCTCGCTGCTGCAGGTGCAGATCAAGGAAGGCTCCGACGCCGACCTGCTGTTCACCCAGCTGATGGGCGACCTGGTCGAACCCCGCCGCGACTTCATCCAGGACAACGCGCTCAGCGTGGCGAACCTGGACGTGTAGTGCCGCCGGTTCTGCACACCGATCGGCTCACCCTGCGGCCGGCGTCGCACGCCGACATTGGTCCGCGCCTCGACATCGGCCCGGAGCCGGATGAGAACATCCGGCTCTACGGCATCGACCCGAAAAGCGTTCCGCCCTTCACCCGGCAAAGCGCTGAACAATGGGTGCAATCGCTGGTGAACCATCCCTACGCGTGGGTCATCGAAAGCACGCGACTTCTGGGTTCGGTGCGGCTCGATCGCGTAAATCTCGCCGAACGCCACGCCTCGCTCGCCATCGGGCTATTGCGCGCTGATGATCTCGGGGTGGGCTTTGGAACAGAGGCCGTCTCAGCAGTCCTCCGCTTTGCCTTCACAGATCTACACCTGCATCGGGTTGCGGTACGCGTGCTGGCGACAAACGCGCGGGCCATCCACTGCTATCGGAAATGTGGGTTCCAGATCGAGGGGCGGGAACGCGAGACGGTCTGCCTGGACGGCCAATGGCAGGACGACCTGATTATGGGCGTTCTCGAAGGCGAGTTTGGCGCGTAGCCTCGGGCGTTCCAAAGATGACCCAACCTGGCGACGCCCTAACCTCCCGAGCCTGATCCAGCAGATTCTTGCGGGTTGTCCATTTGCTCAATCGAATGGTGGGACGTTATGGGCTATCTATTGACTTATGGAGCCCACCAAAGTGCAAGCCGATGCTCTGGCAGAGCTGCTGGACCTGACGTCTCGGCTGCTGCATTCGCGCGGCTACGCGATGGACCTGTTTCCAGCGCAGTGGGTCGCGCTGCGCTACCTCGCCAAGGCGCCGACGGAAAAACGTACGTCCAGCGAACTTGCCCGCTTCCAGGGCATGGCAAATGGTCCGGTCAGCCGCACGGTCCGAACACTGATCATCAAGGGTCTCGTGACGAAGGCAGCGACTCAGCCCAAGGGTCGAGCCGAGATTCTGGAACTGACACCAGCTGGCCATGCGCTCATGCAGTCCGATCCCCTGATCGAGATCGCCACCATCCTGGGCGCCTTGCCCCGGGAAGAGCGCGCCGTTCTGGCCGTGGCGCTGGAGCGTATCCTGCGCGGCATGCATGATATCCAGTAGGCAAGGTCTATCGCCCTAGGCGAGACTGCAGGTCGGCCACCAGATCGCGCACGTCGAACGGCTTGATGTAGACCAGGGTCGCGCCCCAGACTTTGGCAAGGGTCGTGGCGGACGCAATGCTCATGCCGGGCCCGCCGCCGGTGATGGCGACAATCACCGCGTCGGGCTGCCGTGCGGCGATGACCTTGACGATCTCGACACCGTCTCGCCCGGGCATCCAGATGTCGGTCACGACGGCGTGGAAGGACTGTGTGGCGAGGATCGAGAGGGCGATGTCGCCGTCGGCCGCTTCGATGACCTCAAAGCCTGAATCCTCGAACTCAAGACGCAGCGACAGTCGGCTGGCGGCATTGTCATCGGCCACAAGAACCTTCTGGCGACTGAGCACATCCATCGATACCCCCCAAACACAGCCAGGCACCCCATAGCCTGCTGGCAGGGGCCAAAATGCTCATTTTTCTGCGACAGAGTCCATCAATGCGGCGATGGTTTGGGGACAAATTGGCCGCAATGCTTCGGGGTTGAACAGGCTGGCTCCAAAAAGTGGCATGGTGAGGCACGTGCCATCGAGTGCAAAGCTCAGGGTCCGGGCACCGGTGCCGCCGAGCTTTCGGGTCCACGCGGGCTGCCAACGCCAGTCGGTCAGTTGCGCTATAGGCACCTTGTGAACGCGGCCGCGACCGATGGCCGACAGCATTTCAATATGCGCCATATCGCCAATCAGCGTGAGTTCGGCCACCTGCCGCCGTCCCAGCCAAGCGATCAGCCCGACGGCAAATGCGGCCAATGCCAGCAGGCTTGCGGCTGCGAAGGCCAGCACCGCCGCCAGGTCAGCTCCGTCGGCAAGCAGGAGAGGAACGGCCGCAGCGACGCCAAGGGCGATCAGCGCCCAGTTGAATTGCGACATGCGGTTGCGGAACACAATGACCGGCTGCATCGGCACTCATGTATATTGCTCACTGAGCTATACAGTTAAGGGAGCGGATGGAGTTCGGCAACACGCATCAGGCAACGACAGCGGCTGCAGCGGCCGGATCACGCAGCACAATGGTGAACACCGTACCGATGTTCGGCCTCGAGGTGACGCGCAGGTCCGCTCCCCAAGCGTGAACGATATCGTGCACGATCGATAGGCCGAGCCCAGTTCCCTCACCTATCGGCTTGGTGGTGAAGAACGGCGTCTGGATGCGGGCCAGGTCCGCTTCGGGAATGCCGGGGCCATCGTCCGTCACCGAGAGTTCGCAGCTCCCGTCTTCGGTGCGGATAAGCAGAATCTGCACATGGCCGTTATTGCCGGTCGCCGCGATGGCGTTGGACACCAGGTTGGCGATGACCTGGAACAACTCGCTCTCCTGGACCAGCGGGCCGCCATCGCAGGCTATGCGGGTCTGCAGGTCGACCGAGCCGGATGTCAGGACTGCAATTTCCTCGCAGACCCTTTCGCAGGCGTCCGCGAGCGGAAGCGAGACGGCGACGCTGGTCTGCGGATGCACGCTGCGCAAAATGCGCGACAGGATCGTTGCGGCCCTGCTGCTCGAATCCATGATCACCTGCAGGTAGTTGCGCCCCTCGTCATCGGCCGCCAACCGGTCTCGCAGACGGCGTGACAAGTTGACCACCGGATGCAGAAGGTTGTTGACCTCATGAGCCACACTGCTGGTCAATTGGCCGACAGCAGCGATCCGCTGTTCGCGCGCTTCACGCTGGCGGCGCGCGTTGCGTTGGGTGACATCGGTCAGAATGCCACGCCAGCCACGCGAGCCATCCGACTGTACGAAGGGTTCGCCGCTGAGCTCGACCGTTCGGCTACCTGCAGCAAGCTCGATCTCGAGACCTCGGAACGGCGCGCTGCCCGCCAGCTGACGCCTGACGACCTCAATGTTGTCTTGGCCTGCATCACTCGCCTGTTGCTGCAGGATTGATGGCAGGGTGGCGCTGGCCGCGTCTTTCGACCAGGCTGAGAAGCTCCCGGTCAGCAAGGTCAGGCGGCCTTCGGCGTCGGTTTCCCAGAAGCCATCGGAGGCAGAAGATGCAAACCCCTGAAATCGGCGCTCATTGGATTCGGCGACCCTGCGCATGCGGGATTCACGCTGCTGGATGTCGATTGAAAGGACGATTGCAAAGCTGAGCAGCGAGAAGGTAACGGCGCCATAAACCCCATAGATCGAGATCAGCCCACCACTTCCGGCGGGATTGCTGTCGAGCAAGAGCCGCGAGATTGTGGACGAGATGGTCGGCGACCAGCAGATGAAATAGCCTAGGCCCCGCCCAAGATCGAAGCGCAAGACCCAGAGTGCCGCAATCAGTCCGCTCACGAGCGCAAAAATGCCGAACGCTGCCGAATAGGGTCGCGTCACAACCACGTTGAAGGCCACCTCAACGCCGCCCACCAGGGCAAAGACCACGCAGAGTGCCGTCACGACGTACACGGCGATGGCAAGGCGCGGCGCATACTGGCGGACGCGGAGGTAGCGCAGCAAAAACGCGAGGAAGGTGGCGTAGCAGAGGAACGTCGAGACATACGACATCATGCGCGACAGCATCAGGTTGCCAGGCAGCACGATTGTTTCGATGAAGGCACGATCAGATGCGACATAGCTGCAATAGACGAGCACCATGGCGGCAAGGGTGCCGAAGGTGCGATCGCGCAGTACGACGCCGATCGAGGTCAGATAAAAGAACAAGGCCACCATGACCCCGAAGATCCCGCCAAACACCAGCGTCTGGGTGATTTCGTTGGCGGTAAAGACATTGGCGGGCTCGAGCCAGAGCAGGGCGCGCTTGGACGAGAGAGTATAGACCCGCAGGTGCAGTTCCTGACCGGAAAGAGCAGACGCTGGCAGGGAGAACTGGGCAAACCGATCCGCCCGGCCGGTTTCGGGGTCCACCGTGCCTTGGGTGTAGAGTTGAGTGGGTGTGCCGTCAGGGCCGCCCGCACCGACAAAGAGTGCCACCTGCCGTGCACGCGTCTCCTGGTATGACAAGATCCACTGGCGCGATGGATCGCCGGAAAGGTCGGGGAGCTTGATGCGCAACCAGAGCATGGCATTGACGCCACCGGTGGTGCCCCGGTTGACCATGGTGCCATTGCTGAGCGTGAAGTCCGACGCCAGAGGTCCTGTGATGTCGGAGAACGTCGCCTTACCCGTGGTATCGAGATAGTGGTCGGCGGAAGCGCCCAGAAAGATCGAGCCGGTTGACCGTTCAACGCCCAGCCGCGTCACCACAAGACCAGCCAAAGCCGCAAACAGAACGAAGGCCAGGAACACGATGCGGGTCCGCGCATTGGACCGCGCGAGTTCGATGATGTCGGTCGATACCGGGAGCGTCGGCAGCTTTGCCTGCTCGCCCACTCTGCTCTGCATGCCCGCTGTCATTCCGCCCCCTCAAGCGCTTCGGGACGTGCCCCCAATCGGCTCCTGCATCCCCGGAGGGGAACTTAGCTTGCTCAGTGAGCCCCGACTAGTTTCGGGCCAATCACAAATGTCGCTTCCGTGCCGCACAATATGATGTATGCTCAGTGAGCAATTAATTGAGGTGACCGATGAAGCCGCTCAAGGTGTTCACGTTCTTGCTCGCCCTGTCTGCAGCATCTCCCGTCCTGGCGCAGTCGGCCGACGGCGTCTGGAAGTGCGCCATCACGGGAGATATTCCGATCGGTCTGGTGACCATCACGGGCAACAGCTACCAGTTCCAGTCGACCAATGCAGCCTGGGAGCCCACGGACGATGCCAGCAATGGCGGCGGCTCCCTGGACTATGACGGGTCCTACCTTTGGCCCGGTTCGGGACCGCTCAAGGACGACTTTGAGGTAACAGGGTTTCTCAAGGATCGACTGCTCAACTGGAACAACAGCAACGGCCTGCTCATGTCCTGCGGACAGTAGGCAGTGTGAGCGCCGGGAGCGGTTTCGCTCCCGGCCCAAATGCGTTCAGCGATCGCAGCCGATCACCCAGGGGCGGCCATCGGCCGGCAGGATCTGGATCGCAATACGGCCGTCTTCGAACGTGGAAGTGCCGACCTGGTTGCCGTCGCTGGTGAGACCGCCAAGCGGTCCGCGCCAGACGATGTATCCGTCATCGGTCAACTCGTAGTCGTAAGAAGGGCCATACTTTCCGTCGTAGGCCGGACCGCGATAGCTATCCCCGGTGATCTCGATATCGCCCATGCTCAGCAGGGTGTCGCCGATATAGTACAAGCAGGTGTAGGTGCCCTCGTCGATGGATTTGGCCGACGCGGGGGCCGCAGCCATGGCTGCCGCTGCAAAAATGGCCAATCCGAGTGGTCGAAACATTAGTCCTCCATGCCAGCCGCTCTCCCGGAGCGGCAGATCGAGCCGGATGCGGTCGCGGCGCCGGGAGCAATCTAGTCATTAATGCTCACTGAGCAATACAGATTGACACGAATTGCGGTGATTATATGCTCACTGAGCCTTTAATGGAGCGCCGCTCTTGTCTGATCCTGTCGATCACCGCATCTCAAGGCGAAGGCCATGAGCGCCGAGCCGTTGCGGCCGGGCCACGCCCTCAGCCTGACGCAGAGTGGCCTGCACGGGCGAGTTGAGGCCTTTCTGGGTGCCGGCGGCCAAGGCAGTGTCTATCTGGCTGATTTCGACGGCCGGCGGCTGGCCTACAAGATGTATCATGCTCACACGCTGGCCAATGACCAACGGATCATCGTGCGCCTGCGTCAAGCCATGGCCGCGGGGCGACCCGACGAGCGCTATCTCTGGCCGATCGACCTGGCTATGGCCAATGGACGAAGCGAACTGGGCTATGTGATGCCGCTGCGCGAAAAGCGCTTTCGCGGCATGAAGGATATCATCGCTGCGCCGCCGGCGCGCATGACCCCATCCTTGCGGGCCGGCGCGACGGCCTGCCTGCGGATCGCCGACAGCTTCCTGCATCTGCATGCCCGCGGGCTTTGTTACCAGGACATCAACTTCGGCAATATCTTTCTTGATCCTGCCACCGGCGACATCGCCATCTGCGACAATGATAACACAGACGTGAACGGCGCGCGGCGGCGGTCTATGGCACGCGCAAGTTCATGGCACCGGAGATCGTGCGTCGCGAAGCGCTGCCCTCGACCCAGACCGATCTCTACTCAATGGCGGTGATGCTGTTCTACATCCTGATGGCGTGGCATCCGCTGGATGGCAAGGCTGAGGCGGCGATTGCCATCCTCGATGGCGACGCCGAGTACCAGCTCTACGGCCTCAACCCGCGTTTCCTGTTTCACCCGCAGGACGACTCGAACGGCCCGCTGGCCGGTATGCATGAGCCCATCGTGATGCGCTGGCGCAGGCTCTCGGCGTCCGTCCGGGCCCTCTTTGAACGCGCATTTACTGCCGGACTGAGCGCAGCGCCCGGCGCGCGCGTGCTCGAAACAGAATGGCGGGACGCCTTTGCGCGACTGCGGGACAGTCTTGTCGTCTGTCCGGGCTGCGGACTCGAATACGCCTGCGATGCCGATGACGGTGATCCGACAGCCGAGCGCTTCGCCTGTATCTCGTGCGGCGGGGAGGTTGGCCTGCCGCTCTTGCTCAACCTCGGCCGCGACCGTCTGGCGCTCCATGCCGGGACCCAGCTTTTCGCTCACCACCTTGATCCGGCCAGGCGCTTTGACGACAGCGTCGCTCTTGGGCAGGTAGAGCCGCACCCGGCCGACCCCGCCATTGCGGGCCTCCGCAATCTCGATGACCGCCCCTGGACTGCCAGCTTTGCGGATGGCCAGACGGCGACCGTCCCACCCGGCAAGGCCATGCGACTGGTAGCCGGTACCAAAGTGCAGTTCGGCCGACGCAACGGGGTCATCGATTTCGCCTGGAAATTGCAGGCCGGTCGATGACGCGTTCGACCGCAGACACATGGGAGGTCTGGGGCGCTACAACGCGCGGTGCCTCGCATGTGCGCAAGGGCATGCGCAATCAGGATGCCATCGGCTTTCTCCCGGCAAGCCACGGCTCGCCGCGCTGTGCCCTGGTGGTTTCGGATGGCCATGGTGGCAAGGCGCATCCGCTGAGCCATCTGGGGTCCAGATTTGCCGTTGAGTGCACACTGGCAGCCCTCGGCGACCTGCTGGAATCCGAAGCTGACGATCCCTGCAATCTCTCCGAGGACCAGCGAGCCGAACTCGTGGTGCGCATCCATCAGCACTGGATTGGCCGCGTCACCGCCCATGCCAACTCACAGGGTATCGACCCTGATCTGCTGAACGAAGTTCTTGTCCCCTATGGCGCGACCCTGGTGGCTGCAGCAATCAGCGAGCGGCACATTCTGGTGCTCCAGATCGGGGATGGCGATATCCTGATCGGGAGCAGCGTCCACGCGCCGAGCAAGGCCCTGGCCGATGATGCAGGCCTTTTTGGCGAAGAGACCTATTCGCTCTGCCGTCTCGATGCGCCCAGTTCGGCGCGCAGCGCCAGCCTGCCCCGATCGGGTCCCGACGGGGAGCAGAACTTTGTCATGCTCTCCACCGATGGTCTGGCGAAGTCGTTTGCCGGCGATGCCGAGTTTCTGGCGATCGGGCGACACTATCGCGACATGATCTCAAATGGCGGTCTCGCCAGCGTCGCTGACGGACTGGGCGCCTGGCTGGCCAATGTCACTGCGCAAGGCAGTGGCGACGATATCGCCCTTGGCTTCCTCGTTGGTTCAGGCTTGCGGGCGACCAAAGGTGCAGCGGCAACTGCGGTTCATGCTGCCCCGGCGCGCACACCGCTCCTGTTGTCGATGGGCTGGGGCGTTGCCGCTCTGCTGTTCGTCCTCGTGCTGGCATTGGGCAATCCTTGGCAGCCATGGACACCCTTTGCGCCAGCGCAGCCAGCGACGGGCGTGGTTCGGCCTGCCGATCCGCCCGACAAGACCCCGGTGATGGAGCAGGCCCCAGCCTCGCCGGCCACGCCGCCGGCGGCAGACCCCCCCACCACCACCGCGCCGCCCGAACCAACAGAGCAAAAAGCGCCGGACTCAAAGCCAGAGGAGAATGGAAATGTCTGAGGAAAATGCCAAGCGCGCGAGCCTGGAGATGCCGCCGCTACCGCGCGATCACGGCTCGTCGGTGCTTTCCGAGGTACTGCCCTTCAAGTCGCGTTCCATCCGCTTCTGGAAAAGCAAACTGATCCTGCCCACTGCGATCACGGTAATTGCCTGTGTCCTGCTGTTTACCGCCAACACGAATACGCTAGAGGGCAACTGGACCTATGCGCTCATCGTCGGTGGCATGATCCTGTTTGCCATCTTCATGGCGATCTACACCTACTCGCGGTCGACCAAGCCTCTGCTGGCCTTTGCGTTTCCGCTGCTGTTCATGGTCATCGCAGTCGGCACGCTGCCGGGCATGACGCTGATCTTCATGCCGATCGCCTATATCTTCCGGACCCTGCTGCCAGGCGGCGAAGTGCCGTTGAATGCGCCGTTCTCCGACCAGTTCGTCTCGATGTTCTTTGGCGCGGGTCTGTGCGAGGAGCTGGTCAAGGCACTCCCGATACTGATCATGGTCGGTTTTGGCTTTCTTGCGGTGTCGCGGAAGCCAACCCTGCAGGGTCAGATCTTCAATGCGCTCAGCGTGCGCACTCCGCTTGATGGTCTGCTCGCGGGTGTCGCGTCGGGCGCCGGCTTTATCCTCGCCGAGACCTTTGTCCAATACTACAATACGGCCATGGCCAGCGGCCTTGCTGCCACGGGCAATAACGCCTTTGCCGGGGTGATGTATGCCCTGCAACTGTCCATCCCGCGCTCCCTCCAGGGCATTGTCGGACACATGGCCTGGGCCGGCATCGTTGGCTACGCCATCGGGCTGGGTCTGCGCCGTCCAAACCTGGCGATTCCGATCGCGCTCGGGGGCTGGCTGCTGGCCTCGCTGCTGCATGGGTTCTGGAACTCCAACTATGCCCTGCTGGGAGAGTACGGCATGTGGTTGGCCGCGTTCCTCACGGTACCGTTCTTTGTCGCTGTGACGCTCAAGGCGCGGCAGCTCGAACCCGCCCCGGCCCTCGCAGAGACCGGTGGATCCATCGTCGTCGGCACGGCAGCTCCGGGTATGGCCCCGCTCGCGGCCGGAGCCCCCAGCTCGCCCCGGGCAGAGATGCGTGCTACCCCGATGCCCGAAGCAGCAGCCGAAGCGCGATCACCCGTCGGTCTCGTGCTGGTGGTTGGTGGACGGCGCCTGCCGGTGGTCCCCGGAGATCGCCCAGCCCTGGCAAGTCTCCCCGGACTTGAGAAATCGGGGCTCGGCTTTTCCGCCGAGGTCACCACACATCCCACCGACCCCAGCATCGTCGGGCTCAAGAACCTGGGCAGTGGCAACTGGACAGTGTTTTCGCCGTCGGGAAGTTCCGAGGTGGTCGCGCCGCAACGATCGGCACGGCTGCAGCCCGGCGGCCGCATCCTGCACAACGCGCTGGTCATCACCATTGCCAAGCAGAGCTGATCGGAGCGTGTCATGACGACCAACGACCTCAACGGACTGAGTGCCCTGGGCATTGCCCGCCGCCAGCTCCACTTCATTTTGATCGCGGACTGTTCAGGCTCCATGTCCGGCGACAAGATTGCTTCGCTCAACCACGCCATGGCCGCAGCCCTCCCGGCCATGCGCGAAGCGGCAGCCGACAATGCCGAAACCCAGGTCATGGTCCGGGTCCTGCGCTTTGGCGACGGGGCCGACTGGCATATCGGCACGCCCGTACCCGTCGATGCGCTGCAGTGGAGCGATCTGACCGCTGGTGGTGAGACGCACCTCGGAACAGCCCTGCTGCTCGCTGCCTCCGTGCTCAACCCCGAGAACATGCCCGGCCGGCAATTGCCGCCGGTGATCGTTCTGGTCTCCGATGGCCAACCCACTGACGATTTTGCCGGTGGCCTGGCAGCGCTCCTCGCCAGCCCCTACGGCAAAAAGAGCGTCCGCATCGCCGTCGCCATCGGCAGCGATGCCGACCTCGATGTCCTCGACGCCTTCATCGCGCACCCCGAATTCAAAGTGCTGCAGGCGCACAATGCCCAGGAGTTGACCAATCGCATCCGCTGGGCGACGACAGCGCCGGTCAAGACCGTCTCGTCGCCGCTTACGATTGAAGGCGGCGCCGTCGCCGAACTCGCGCGCGAGGCCGTTTCGCAGGCCGACGCTACCGGCGAACTGGTCTGGTAAGCGCATGGAAAGGGACCAGTCCCGCAGTGACGTTGCCAGTGCGGCGCGGCTGATCCTGGCGCGGCATGGCGGACCCGCGATCGTGTCCGACCGCAGGCGGTTTGCCGCCTTGCTCGCCGACCACGCCCCGCTGGCGCGGCGCGAGATTCGGGTGCTTGGCGAGGCCCTCGCCATCGGAGCATTTGCCAATTTGGTTGCCGCGCCGCGCGATCAACTGAGCTTCGAGCAGGCGAGGCTGACATCACGGCTCGAGACGGATCTGGGTCTGCAGCGCGAACTCGCTGCCTGGGCGATCGAGCTGATCGCCGAACTGGCGACGGGCATAGTGACGGCGACCGCTCCTCCGCTTGCCGCCGCAGTGATCAAGAAAAGTGAAGTCCAACCGCCGCCGCCCAGCTCCACCGCCTCCGCAGCCGCAGCGCCGATCGTTGCCCAGTGGGTCCAGACGCCCGTCACCGCGCCGGCCGCGAAGTCACCCCCGGTGGCTTGGCTGGTGTGCGTGCTGGTCGGCAGCATAATCTCGAGCGTGAACACCCTCTCCTGGTTTTCGGTATTCGCCTGGCGCGCGGCATCCGACGATGCGCTTATCATTGGTCACGCCACTGTGGGCGTTACCGTCCTTGTGCCGCTGATCGTTGGACTCGCGCTGCGCAGCCCCATTGCCGCCCTGGTGATCTCGCTGCTGTCGGGCGGCATTGAATTGGTCCTCTCGGGTGAGCTCGCGGCGCTCTATTTGCGGCTGGGCTCCGGCAGCGCGCTGGCACTCAGCCTGCTGCTCTTGCGCAGGCTCGATCGCGGTCCACTGCTCGCCATGGTGGCAAGCTGCGCAGCCATCACAGGCGATTTCCTTGTCGTCTGGCTGGTGCTCGACGTCTTCTACTACAGCAATGTGATGGGGGGAGAGCTGGCTCTGGTGTTTGCGCTCAGGGTGGGGTCTGCCCTGGCCTGTGGCGCGTTGCTTGCCGCCCCCGGCGCCAGCCTGCTGCGTCGCCTCGTGACCCCGGCAGAGCGGACGTCCGCAGCCAGTCCCGACAGTCGCCCCCCATCCACGCAGCCCCGCTAGCGGCACAACTCAAAGGATCCGCCAATGGACTCGACAGCCCTCACCTTGCTCCTGGTTCTCGTCGGCGTCATTGCTCTCGTCGTGGTTGCGCTGCGTCGGCGCAATGCAGTCAAGACGCAATGGCCGCGTGTCACCGGCACGATTGCCGCGCTCGAATTGGGCGAGCGCGAGACCAGCAGCGGCGCCACCGACTACTTTCCGATGCTCACCGTCAGCTACCAGGTGGGCGGGACAAGCTATCAGGCCAGCCGTATTCCAGTTGCCGCCCTCTCCTCGTTCAAGCGGGAGGACGTGCTCGCCACAGCGCGGCAAAAATACAAGGAAGGCAGTGCGGTGGCGCTTGCCTATGACCCGCAATCGCCGCAGCGCGTTGCACTGGTCTAGGCCAGCCCATCAATAAGGCTGCATGCCACGGCCGGTAATGCGGTAGCGCTGCGGACCCGCGCCACCAGTGATCTCGATATCGACTTCGGGGCCACGCTCCGCCGCGTTGGGTCCGAGCAGCCGCCAACTCGCTGCGGGCCCCTCGAAGTCGACCACGAAGCGATCTTTGCCGCGTGGATTGAGCACCGCCACGATACACGAGCCCCCCTCGCAAGCTGGCCTTGCCGAGGCTCCGACGCAGGCGAGTGCCGACGTGTCGACGATGTAGGACTCGGCGCCGCCTGCACTCCAGTCCTTGCCGAAAAACACCAGCGTCACATAGTCGAGCGGGTTGAAATCGGGCTGACCGCCCGCGACTTTGCATTGCTGGACATACTCGGCCGCGACAGCTTCGACATCGGGCGGCAACTCATCCAGCCCCTGGGCAAAAGCTGTTGCGGAAAAACCGATCGCGCCGATCAGGGTCAGCGCTGACTTGGCAGCGGGCAGTAACGTCATGGGGAGGCCTCCTGGGCAAGGTGGGTCCGGGCGAAGTCGGCCATGGTCCCGTCGGGTTCGAGCGTGAGGTATTTCTGGAACGCCTGATGCGCCTCAGCCTGGCGATCGAGGGCCCGCAGCGTGTCGCCGATCTCGAACCAGATGCCGTCGAGTTCAGGATCGAGGCGCTGGGCAGCTTCGAATGCCTCAAGGGCCGCGCGTTGATCCCCCTGCCGGCTCAGCGCTGTACCCAGTCCCTGCGCGTAGCTGGCCTGCTGCGGGGCAAGTGCCACGGCCCGGCGATAGGCATCGACGGCCTCTGGCAGTCGGTTCTCGGCGCCCAGGGCATAAGCCAGCTGGGCATAGGCATCCGCGTCATCCGGGCGGAGCCGGACAACCTCGCCATACTGGCGGGCCATCTCGGCAAAGTTCATCTCCAGGAGGGCAAGCAGCGCCAGCCGGTCCGGCATCTACAAAATTGGGGTCAATCTCGATTGCCTCGGAATAGGCGGTACGCGCCTCCGCATAGGCGCCCGAACGATAGTGCATGGTTGCCTGACCAAAGAGCGGCTCGGGAGCATTGGGCAGCAAGGTCGCGGCAGTCCGGTAGCTCTTGATCGCCGCTGCGCGCTCACCCCGTCGTTCTTCAATCTCGGCCCTCCGCATGAAGGCACGTCCATCTTTTGGGTCGATGGCGATCGCTTGCTCAATTGTCGCCATGGCGCGATCGAGCTCGCCTTCTCCGGCCTCGGCGGCAGCGCGACTGATCAGGGCGATAGACAGGCGCGGCTGCAGTGCAAGGGCCTGATCCAGGCTGGCACGCGCTGCAGCAAAGTCACCCCGGTTGGTCAGCATGATTCCCGCAAAGGTGAGCGCCCAGGCGCTATCGGCATGCCTGTCGCGGACCAGCCGGCGCAATTCAGCGATCGCCCGTTCCTGATCATTGTCGCGGAGCGCCAGGATGCCGCGCACCGGATCGGTCACCATCAGCACCTCAGACATGGCGCGCCGATAGTACAGTTCTTCGGGCTCATTGCCGATGGCCGCGAGCTGAATGACATGCGCTTTGCCGTCGAGCACCCGCAAGCGCAGCGCCATGGTCTTTCGCGCGCAGGGCTCGGCTTCACAGACCATCTCCCCGACGATCCGGATATCGGACCGACCGAAGAAGGCCCGGACGTGGTGGATCAGGGACTCAAAGGAGATGCCCGAGTCAGGAATCGAAAACTCGATCCGCTGCGAGCTTGGCGTGACATTCTGCGCCTTCTTCGCGATGGCGACATTGGTGGTCAAGTCCGACCAGGCGTCCCAAAGCCGGTTTGCCACCACTGTGCCCGAGAGGCCGATCTGCTCCATGCTTTCGGGCACATCGATCTTTTCGATGGTCACGCGCGACCCGAACAACTCGCTCGCGAGAATGGGCACCACCACCGCAATAGCCGTAACGAGCAGCAGATTCATCACGATGGAACGGATATGCCGGATCTTGCTCTCAAAGAGCTGGATCAGTCGGGCCATCGGCGAGAGGCTGAGCTCGAGTGCGCCGGTGCCGTCGACGGCATGAGCTGCAACCCGCTGTTTGCGGTCTAGTGCAGCCAGTGCTTGCTTGGCAGTAGCTCTGCTGGCCCGCACCTTTATCATCACCGTGCCGTCCCCACCTGATCGCGACGGCCCAAACAGGCGCACGCACCTCAGAGTAGTTTCTGATAGCTCAGTGAGCAATAAATATCGTAGTAGCGCCGGTGGTGGCATACCCGCCTGCGCCCTTTGCGCCCAAAAAATAAATTAAAAAATCTTTTGGGCCATGTCGAGAACGGCAAACCGATGGCGTCCTTGGGTCATAGCAACACGAAAGGACGCTGCGTCAAATGACCCTCTCCATCACCACTCTCTACGCCCTCCCGCTGATCCTGATCTGGGCGCCGCTCTGGATGCGCATCACCATGGTGCGGGCTGAACTAAAGCAGTCGATCGGCGATGGCGGCAATCCGCAGCTGCTGCTCCGGATCCGCCAGCACGGCAATTTCATTGAATGGGTGCCCTTCACCCTGATCCTGATGGTGCTGGCCGAAGCCCAGGGCACGCCGGGCCTTTGGTTGCATGTCACGGGCGCCCTCGTTGTCATCGGTCGCCTCGTCCATCCCTTCGGGCTCAAGATCGACAATGGTGCCCATCCGCTGCGCTATGTCGGCAACACCGCCAACCTTCTCGCCATGCTCTCGCTCCTCGTCGCCCTCGCCCGCATCGTGCTGGGCTGGTGATCTCACACCCCTAAACCCCTGAAAGGATTGAAAAATGAAGTACATGCTGTTGATCTACAACGACCCGACCCGCGAGCCGGCCTATGGCACCGAAGACTTCAAGCAGATGATGGGCGGCTTCTTCGAGCTCAACACCCGGATGAATGCCGATGGCGTGCTGGTCGCCGGTGAAGGGCTCAAGGGTATCGAGACGGCAACGTCGCTGCGCCGCAAGGCCGGCAAGGTCGAAACCATGGATGGCCCGTTCGCCGACACCAAGGAGCATCTGGGCGGCTACTACATCGTGGATGTCCCCGACCTCGATGCAGCGCTTCGTTATGCCGCCGATATTCCCTCGGCAAACTTTGGCACTATCGAGGTCCGGCCGCTGATGGACTACAACCCAGCAGGCTGATTGAACAGGGTTCTCCCATGACTTCCCCCGCCTCCGGCGCCGTCGCTGTCACCAAGGCTCTCAACACGCTGGCACGCGACGACCGGGGGCGGCTCATTGCCGCCCTCATCTCGCGTTTGCGGGACTTTCAGCTGGCCGAAGACGTTCTGCAGGACGCCATGCTGGCCGCCGTCACGCACTGGAGCCGCTCGGGTATTCCGGCCTCCCCCCAGGGTTGGTTGCTGCAGGTGGCTTACCGCAAGGCGCTCGACCGCATCCGCAGCCGCAAGACCCATGATCGCGCAAAGGAAAGCCTGATCGTGCTCTCTGGTGAAGAAGCCGCCGAAACCGACGCCGAGAGTATCCCCGACGAGCGCCTGCGCCTGATTTTTACCTGCTGCCACCCAGCGCTTGAAAAGAAGTCGCAGGTCGCCCTGACGCTGCGGACGCTCGGCGGGCTCTCGACGGCGCAGATCGCCGAAATCTTCCTCGATCAGGAAACCACCCTCGGCCAGCGCCTGTCGCGCGCCAAGGCCAAGATCGCCGCCTCGGGCATTCCCTATGCGGTGCCCGATATCGACATCTGGCCCGAACGCCTCGAATCGGTGCTCTCTGTGATCTACCTGATCTTTACGGCCGGCTATAATGCCGGGCCCGTCGGCGGCAAGGACCTGGCCGAAGAAGCGATCTTTCTCTGCCGCCTGCTCAATCGACTGCACCCAGCAGACGCCGAAATCGAAGGTTGCCTGGCGCTGCTGATGATCAGCCACGCGCGGCGCTTTGCGCGGCTCGACCCACATACCGGTGCAAGCGTTGCGCTGGGGGATCAGGATCGTGGGCTCTGGCGGCGGGACGAGATTGTCGCCGGGGTAGCGTTGCTCGAGCAGGCCCTGGCGCGGCGCAGCACCGGACCCTACCAGCTCAAGGCCGCAATCGCCGCCTGCCATTGCGAGGGCGAGAGCGCCGACTGGCCGCAGATTGCCCTGCTCTACAACGAACTGCTGCAGCTCGAGCCCACCGATGTGGTGCGCCTCAATCGGGCCGTGGCACTGGCCGAGATCGGCGCCCTTGATGTTGCCCTGGCCGAAATCGATCGGCTGGAGACCGCTCTGGAGGGCTACCAGCCTTTTCACGCGGCACGGGCAGAGCTGCTGAGCCGCACCAGCAATCCTGCCGGGGCGCGGTGCGCCTATGATCGGGCCATTGCCCTTACCCAGTTCGAGCCGGACAGGACCTTCCTCGTGGCGCGACGCGACCAGCTTGCGATGCGCTGAGCGTAGGTCGCCCTGATCTTTACTTGCCTTCTGCCGCCAAGGCGACCAGAACCAGACTTTGAGGAAAGGTCACGCCCATGGCTCGCAAGCCGAACTATGATTTCGAACGCCGGGAGCGCGATCGGCTGAAGCAGCTCAAGAATGCTGCCAAGGCCGAAGAAAAGCTGAAGGCCGCCGAGGCCGATGCGCCTGCCGCCACCCCGGATGTCCCGGGCGATGATGCGTAACGCCAAGATCGAGGCCGGCCTCTGAACGGCGCGGCGATATTGGCCGGGCTCGGCTGGTCGGACTTCTTTGCCGACCAGCTTTATGCCGATGAGGCCGGGCTGGCGGCGGTCCGCATCGTCTCGGTGCACCGCGCGCGGCTCGGCGGCGTCGATGCCGAGGGACCCGCCGAAGTGGCGCTGCCCCCAAAAACCCAGACTGGCGACTACGCCGTGGGCGACTGGGTGCTGGTCGATCCGCTGACCCGGCTGGTGGCGCGGCGGCTGGAGCGCCGGACGCTGCTCGCCCGCCGCCTCGGCGATGGCAGCCAGCAATTGGGCGGCGCCAACATCGATACGCTGTTTGTCGTCACCTCCTGCAACGCCGATTTTTCCATCGCCCGGCTGGAGCGCTATCTGGCGCTGGCCAATCAGGCCGGCACCACGCCGGTGCTGGTGCTGACCAAAGCCGATACCGCCGCCGACGCCGCCGACTACCGTGCCCGGGCTGAAGGCCTGCAGCGCGATCTGCCCATCGTTGTCGTCGATCCGCGCACGCCGGCAGCGGCCGAGGCCCTGGCGGATTGGTGCGGCAGCGGCCAGACGGTGGCGGTGGTGGGCTCGTCCGGCGTCGGCAAATCGACGCTGGTCAATACACTCACCGGCTCGGCCGGCCAGCTGACCGGCGGCATTCGCGAGAGCGACGCCAAGGGCCGGCATACGACAACGTCGCGGTCGCTGCACCCTATCGCCGCGGGTGGCTGGGTGATCGATACCCCGGGCATCCGTACGCTGCATGTCAGCGAGATGGCAGAAGGCCTCGACACGGTCTTTGCCGAGATCACCGAACTGGCGCCGCTTTGCCGCTTCCGCGACTGCACCCATGCCCACGAGCCGGGTTGCGCCGTGCAGGCAGCGGTCAAGGCCGGCACGCTTGATCCGGAACGGCTGGCGCGGTGGCGGAAGCTCTCGGACGAGAATACCTCAAACCAACCAGTTGCCCCTGGCCGCGGCCGTCGTCGCTAAGCCCCGCGACTCCCTGTCGCGCCCCTTGAAGCCACCCTTTGGCCCTCCGACCTCCTTATGACGTGATCCGGGCCCCTCTGGCGCTGCAAGACCATCTGCAGCGCGATGTCGGATCACAGTCGCGGGGGCTCCGGCCGCTGTGTTGTGGCCCGGAAGACCTGCCTGGCCGCAATGCCGCTCCTGACCCTCAAGGGAAAAGAGGAGTGACAATTGCCAAGATCGAGAACCACCGAGAACGACATCTTTTCGCGCGAGGGTCTGTTGCTCAAGCGCAACCGGCTGAGCCCGCGCGAGATTCGCCAGGAAGCCGACGCGGCGCCGGGCGATGAGCTGTTGCGGGTATTGGTGGCGGCAGCCGCCGTCATCGCCCATGCCGACGGCCGCATGGACATTGCCGAGCGCCGCAAGCTCATCGAGGCCTTCACCACCAGCGCCCAGCTCGACGGATTCTCGGTGGCCGACCTGGCCGCTGAACTCACCGAACACCTGCGCAACTACGAGCATGATGCGGCAGCCGCCGAACGCTCCGCGCTGCTGGCCATCACTGGGGCGACCATCAGTCCGGCCGAAGCGCGGCTCGTTGCTGCCACCTGCTCGCGGGTGCTCTCCGCCGACGGCTTGGTGCACCCGGCAGAGCTCGGTGCGCTCCATCGCGTCCAGCTCGCCCTGGGCCTTGAGGAAGAGCCGTCATGATGCATGACGCTCCCGTTGCCAGCTTGTGCTTACGACGGAAGTGAACATGGACTTCCTGATCATCGATGTCCTGGGTCAGCCCCTCTGGATGTGGGCTGGCTTTCTGACCATCGTCGCGGCGCTGCTCGCCTTCGATCTGGGCGTACTGCATCGCGACGGTCATGAGATCGGAGTGCGCGAGAGCCTGGTGCTCTCGGCAGGCTACATGGCCCTCGGACTGGCCTTCGGCGGCTTCGTCTGGTGGAGTCTCGGTGCCCAGTCCGGCCTCGAATATGTAACCGGCTTTGTCGTCGAAAAGAGCCTGGCGATGGACAATGTGTTCGTCATCGCCATGATCTTCGGCTACCTCTCGATCCCCCGTCAGTATCAGCATCGCGTACTGTTCTGGGGCATTCTCGGCGTCATCGTGCTCCGGGCCATCATGATCGGCTTCGGCGCCGCTCTGGTGAGCGAGTTCGAGTGGGTGCTCTACGTATTTGCCGCTTTCCTGGTGCTCACCGGCATCAAGATGCTCTTCATCAAGCACGATGGCTCGAGCCTTGCCGACAATCCGGTACTGAAGTTCCTCCGCAAGCGCTTCCGGGTTACCGAAACGCTGGAAGGGGACCGGTTCATCGTCAAGAGACCCGATCCAAAGACCGGCAAGATGGTGCGCTACATCACCCCGCTGATGCTGGCGCTGGTGATGATCGAGGTCGCCGACCTGGTATTTGCCGTAGACTCGGTGCCGGCCATCTTCGCCATCACCACCGATCCCTACATCGTCTACACGTCCAACATCTTCGCTATCCTGGGATTGCGGGCGCTCTACTTCGCCCTTGCGGCGATCCTGCATCGCTTCGCCTATCTCAAGCAGGCGCTGGCCGTGCTGCTGGTGTTCATCGGCTCCAAGATCGTCATTGCCGACCTCCTGGGCTGGGAGAAATTCCCCGCCGAATGGTCGCTCGGCATCACGTTCGCCATCCTGGCCACCGGCATCGGCTACTCGCTCTGGCGGACCCGCAAGACGCCCACCCAGCAGGTGCGGGAGAGCCATTGACCTCGTCTGCGGCGGACCGGAGCGAGCCTCCGGCCCGCCGCCTTTTCCCAGCCATCGATCACAGAGCTGTGGCCGACGCATCACAGTCATTGACCCGGGGGTGTAACGTCACATAAACCGGCCACAATTAGCCTCGATAGCCCTAAGGGACCGCACGGGAGACGGCCGGAAATCCGGCAACCGTGAGACGGTCGGATTGCCACGGCGTCCCGGTTCCGTTCGAGCTGCACTCACGGGGGTACCGACGCCATGCGCAAGAAAGATGCCGGGGCCCTCTTCATGGACTTTCACGTTTCGCCGGACGATCGGGTCGGGGGCAACCCCAAAAAGACCCGCGGCAAAGCCAAGCCGCAGCCGGCGAGCAAGTCCAAACCAACCGCCAAAACCCCGAAAAGCCCTCGCGCCAGCAAGAATTCCCGCGTCGAACCGCGGGTCGGCAGCTTTGACGCCGTCTATGCCGATGATGGCTATGACGATGAAGAAGACGTCCGCCCGCAGCGCGGCCGACGCCCCAAGCCCAAGAAAACCAGCGGCCGCCGCCCGCGCAAGCAGCTGACCTTTGGCCGCATCATCTGGAAGCTGTTTACCTGGCTGCTGGTGCTCGGCATCTGGGCCGGTATCGCCGTTGCCGGCGTTATCGCCTATTTCGCCATGCAGATGCCGGCCTCCACGTCCTGGGCCATTCCCGAGCGTCCGGCCAATATCCGCATTGTTGCTGCCAACGGACAGCTGATGTCCAACCGCGGCAAGACCGGCGGCGAAGCCATCTCGCTGCGCGAGATGCCCTACTACGTGCCGGCAGCGTTCGTTTCGATCGAAGACCGGCGCTTCTACGAGCATTTCGGCATCGATCTGATCGGCCTGGCCTCGGTGGCGCTCGAGAGCGTCCGCGCCGGCGAAGTGACGCGCGGCGCCTCCACGCTCACCCAGCAGCTCGCCAAAAACCTCTTCCTCACCCGCGACCAGACGCTGGAACGCAAGGCGCAGGAAGCCATGCTGGCGCTCTGGCTCGAGCAGAACTACTCCAAGGACGAGATCCTGGAACTCTATCTCAACCGCGTCTTCTTCGGTCACAACGCCACCGGTATCGAAGCCGCGTCGCAGACCTATTTCGGCAAATCGGCCCGCAACCTGTCGCTGGGCGAGGCTGCCCTGCTCGCCGGTACCGTGCAGCGGCCCTCGACCGTCAACCCCAAGACCAATCCCGAAGCGGCCGCGGCGCGCGCCCGGCTGGTGCTGCAGTCTATGGCCAAGGAAGGCTACATCTCGGACGCCGAGGCCAAGGCCGCCGCCATCGACCCCAACCAGCGCATCCGCACCAAAGTCACCGGCTCGGAATCCTATGTGGCCGACTGGGTTGAAACGTTGATGCAGGCCTATATCGGCGACGTCACCGAAGACGTGATCGTTTCGACCACGATCAACTGGGACCTGCAGAAACAGGCCGAAAACATCGTCCGTACCGCCGTCGAGACACACGGCAAGGAAAAGGGCTTCAGCCAGGGCGCCCTCGTCGCCATGGACGTGGATGGCACCGTCCGGGCGCTGGTGGGGGGCATCGATTACGCCCAGAGTCAGTTCAACCGCGCGGTCACGCGCGCCGTCAGCCGGGCTCGACCTTCAAGCCCTTCGTTTATCTGGCCGCGATGGAGAAGGGCTATACGCCCGATACCGTCGCTGACGACGCGCCATTCGACTATAACGGCTGGAGCCCAGCCAACTCCTCGGGCAAGTACGCCGGCCCGGTGACGCTGCGCCAGGGCCTTGCCTACTCGCTGAACACCATCGCGGCGCGCCTCGCTATCGACGTGACCCCGCAGGTCGTCGTCGATACGGCCACCCGAATGGGCATTTCCTCGCCCATGCAGGCCGTCCCCTCGATCGCGCTGGGCACCCAGGAAGTCTCGCTGCTCGAGCTGACCGGCGCCTATGCGCCCTTTGCCAACGGCGGCATCGGCGTCATTCCCAACGTCATCACCCGCATCGAGACCTCCTCGGGCAAGGTGCTCTACGAGCAGATTCCGGCCGTCCCGGCCAGGTCATCGCACCCGAAGTCGTGGGCGAAATGAACGACATGATGACCACCGCGCTGGAAATCGGCACCGGCAAGAAGGCTCATCTCAACGGCTGGCCGATCGCCGGCAAGACCGGAACCAGCCAGAAGGCCCGCGATGCGCTCTTCTTGGGCTACACCTCGCGCATGGTCACCGGCGTCTGGCTCGGCAATGACGACGATACGGGCACCACGCTCTCTGGCGGCAATGTCCCGACCGAGATCTGGTCAGAATTCATGACCATCGCCCACCAGGGCCTGCCGGTCTCCGACCTGCCAGGCGGCTTCACGCCCGCAGACCCGCTCGACCCGAACCTGGCGCCGATGGAAGCCGCGCCGACCGTAAATCCGCAGGATATCCAGCAGCCGCAGGCCGAACGGCCGCGGCGGAACCTGATGGATGCGCTGGGTGATATTTTCGGCGGCGGCTGATGTCGCCCACAGACCCGAGTTGAGAAAGGGCTCGTCGTGAGGCGGGCCCTTATTGTTCCTCGATACCGTAGACCATCAGCTGCCGGCCATGCGTCTTGAGCCAGGAGCGGCCGCGATTCATGCTCGGGAGGGTCTTGGCGACCGTGTTCCAGAAGGCATCCGAGTGGTTCATTTCCACCAGATGCGCCACTTCGTGCGCCGCCACATAGTCGAGCACGAAGGAGGGCGCCATGATCAGGCGCCAGTTGAAGTTGAGCCGGCCCGTGGCCGAGCACGAGCCCCAGCGGGTCGCCTGCGAGCGCATCGACACCGATGTATAGGTGACGCCGAGGCGGCGGGCATGCACGGCGACGCGTTTTTCGAGGTCGGTCTGGGCTTCCGTCTTCAGCCAGTCGGTGAGCCGGCGGGCGCGATGCGCCACCTCGCCGGGGACCTGCAGCGTGAGTTCGCCGTCAACTTCGAGTACTTCGACGCGGCCGCGCACCTTACCGGTGGCGACGATGCGGTGGTCGACGCCGCGCAGCGGGATGACTGCACCGCGTTTGAACGAGACCGGCTTGGCCGCCCGCTCGAGCCGCGCCGCCAGCCAGTTGCGCTGCCGGTTGAGGAAAGCCTGCGCCTCCTGCCAGCGGCCGTGATTGGGAACGGTCAGCACAGGGCCGCCGGCATGCGGCAGTGACAGGCGATAGTTGCGGGCTCGCAGGCTCACGCGCACCGCGACCTCGACCATCCTTCCGTCAACCTCGGTTTCGGTGACGGTCGGCCATTTCTTTTGCATAAGGGCAATCATGATGGAGACTAGTTGACCAGATTCTTGCCGTTGCCAATACGATAAAAAAGCGCCCCGCAATGCGGGGCGCTAGTTGCGAGCAGGAAGGTGCCCGCTTAGGAGTTATCTCGGTCCGCTCAGCTGGTGGGCGATCCATTGTCGGTGGTCGGGCCAAAGCCCTGGCGCGAGCCGTTGCGGTCCCGCATGAAGCGGTCGAACTCTTCGCGATCCTTGGCCTGGCGCAGCTGGCTCATGTACTCGTGGAAGGCGTTGATCTCTTCGTCGAGACGGCGACGCTCTTCATCGAGGCGACGGAGCTGCTCTTCGCGATAGTCATCGAAGGCGGCATTGCCGCTGGTGTTGCGGAAACCCTGGCGGTTCCAGCTGCCGCGCGGAGCGCAGTTGCGGGCAAAGGAGCGTCCCTTGTCCATCATGCGTTGCGCCTTCTCGGCGGAGCCGCCGAAATTCTCGCCCCAGACGATATAGCCCAGGACAGCCAGGCCGAGCGGCCACCAGAGGATGAAGCCAAGAACCATCAGGCCGATGGTCAAAGGGCCCCATTGCGGTTTGATCAGTGCAGTGTTCATTTCAGTTCTCCCAGTCACGAACACTGGGGATGTGGCCCCATCCGGGACCGGATCAAGAAGTCGCATCACAGATTGTTGCCCTTGAATTCCGCCCGGTCCTTACTAGGACTGGCCCGGTTGGGTCGATTTGCGCGGAGGTGCCGAGAGCATGGCCACAGAACTGCAGGACTATGCCGCCGGCGGCGGGCGGCCGCTCCGGCTCGAAACGCTGGTCGGGCTGCGCTGGCTGGCCATCGCCGGGCAGTTGGTGGGCGTGCTTTTCGTCGATTTCGGGCTGGGATTTCCCCTGCCGCTGGTCGAGTGCCTGTCGCTGATCGCGTTCTCCGTAGCGGTCAATCTCTGGCTGTTGTTCCGCGTCGGCCCGGCGACCCGCGGCTCGGCCCGCACGTCGACCATCCAGCTGGCCTATGACTGCCTGCAGCTTGGCGGGCTGCTGGCGCTCACCGGCGGGCTGGAGAACCCGTTCTCGCTGCTCTTGCTCGCGCCGGTCTCGGTATCGGCCACGACGCTGCCGCAGCGCTCGACCCTCATCCTGGCCGGCCTCGCTATCGTCATTGCGTCGCTGCTCTCGATCTTTCACCTCAGCCTGCCCTGGAATCCGGACGAGCGGATCGTCTTCGACCGGGTCTACATCATCGGTATTTGGGTCAGCCTGCTCTGCGGCACGGTGTTCATTGCGGCCTATACCAACCGCGTTGCGCACGAATCCCGCCAGCTTGCCGACGCCCTTGCGGCAACCGAGCTGCAGCTGTCGCGCCGCGAACAGCTGGCCTCGCTCGATGGCCTTGCGGCAGCGGCGGCGCATGAACTGGGCACCCCGCTCTCCACGATCGCCTTGGCCGCCAAGGAGATGCGGACCGACCTGCCGGAAGGCCCGCTGCGCGAGGATATCGAGCTCATCATCAGCCAGACGGCCCGTTGCCGCGACATTCTGGTCAAGCTGCGCAATCTGGGCGCCGACGGCGGGGATCCCTTCGCGCTGGTGACGCTCAGCGAGCTGGTTGCCGAAGTGGCGACGCCGCACCAGCAGGGCGACAAGACCATCACCATCTCCAAATCGACCGCCGCCGGCCCCGATCCGGTGCTGCGCCGCAATGTCGGCCTGCTTTATGGGTTGGGCAACCTGATCGAGAACGCCGTGCACTACGCCCGCACCGACGTGCAGGTCGAGTGCGCATGGGACAAGGCCTCGGTCAGTGTCACCATCACCGATGACGGGCCGGGCTTTCCACTGGAGATGATGACCCGGCTGGGCGACCCGTATGTCTCGACCCGCAGTTCAGCCACCGAAGGCGGCGGGCTGGGGCTGGGGCTGTTCATCGCCAAGACTCTGCTCGAACGCTCCGGCGCGCGGCTGGCTTTCGAGAACGCGGCGAGCAGCGGCAAGGCTCGTGTCCGCGTCGTCTGGGACCGCCGGCGCATAGACGAGGCCTGAGGGAGGAAAAACTTTTCATGGAAAAATTGCGTTGCTGCGCTCGTATTGGGCGCGGAACTCCAGGGCAGCACTTTGACCTTTGCCCCGCAAAGCCCTACATGAGGCAGCGATGAGCACAGTTGAAGACCTACTTGCGGCCGATCGGTCGCTTCTCCTTGTCGACGATGACAAGGCCTTCCTCACCCGCCTGGAGCGGGCGATGCAGAAACGCGGCTTCGATGTCCGGATCGCGGACACCGTTGCGGGCGCGGTTGCGGCCGTCAACCAGGAAGCGCCAGCTTATGCGGTGGTCGACCTCCGGCTTGAGGACGGCAACGGCCTCGACGTCATCAACGCCCTGCATTTGAAGCGCGGCGACGCGCGTGCCGTGGTGCTGACCGGCTATGGCAACATCGCCACCGCGGTGACCGCGGTCAAACTCGGCGCGGTCGACTATCTCAGCAAGCCCGCCGATGCGGACGACGTGATCAACGCTCTGCTCTCGACCGGGCAGGCGCCAGAGCCGCCGGAAAATCCGATGTCGGCTGATCGCGTCCGCTGGGAGCACATCCAGCGCGTCTATGAGCTCTGCGACCGCAACGTCTCCGAGACGGCGCGCCGCCTCAACATGCATCGGCGCACGCTGCAGCGCATCCTTGCTAAAGCGCGCCCAAATAACACGTTATAGCTGATCCGGAGAATGCGATGGCCGTCACCTTGAATTTCCACGGGGCGGCCGGCACGGTCACCGGATCATGCTATCGCGTGGTGCATCCCGGCGGGCAGTTCCTCGTTGATTGCGGCCTCTTCCAGGGCAACAAGTCCGTCCGCGATCTCAACTACAAGCCGATGCCTTTCGATCCAAAAAGGCTCGACTTCGTACTCCTGACTCACGCCCATATCGACCATTGCGGCCTGCTGCCCAAGCTGGCGCGCCTGGGCTATCGCAAGGCGGTGATCGGCACGAAGCCGACGAATGGTCTGCTCGAGTTCCTGCTCGCCGATTCCGCTGGCATCCAGGAAAGTGAAGCCGAGCGCGAGACCAAGAAGCGCTCACGCCGCGCCGAGGAACCAGTCGAGCCGCTCTATACGACCGAGGACGCCAAGCAGGTGCTGCAGAACCTCGTCGGCGTCGACTACGGCAAATGGATCGAACCCGGTCCCGGCGTGCGCGCCCGCTACTGGAACGCCGGCCACATCCTCGGTTCGGCCTCCATCGAAGTCGAGGTCAAGGACAGCGACGGCAAGACCGTGACGATCCTCTTCTCGGGCGATCTCGGCCCGGACGAGAAGGTCTTTTACAAGGAGCCCGATGCACCCGCGGGCTTTGACTACATTATCTGCGAGTCGACCTATGGCGGCCGCGAGCGCGACGACTACACCCTGGTGCAGCGCCGCGAGTCGCTGAAGACCGAGATCAATGAAGCCATGCGGCGCGGCGGCAACCTGGTGATCCCGGCTTTCGCGGTCGAACGCAGCCAGGAACTGCTGCACGACATTGGCGTCTTGATCAAATCGGGCGAGATCGACCCCAAACTGGTGTTTCTCGATAGCCCGCTCGCCTCCAAAGTGACCGGCGTCTACAAGAAGTTCGACGCCATGTTCGAGGACGTCGAGCTTTCAGCAAACGAGCTGTTCAACGATCCACGCTTCCGCATTGTCGAGGCGGTCGAGGACAGCAAGGCCATCAACCAGATCCGCGGCGGCGCCATCATCATGTCGGCCTCCGGCATGGCCGATGCTGGCCGCATCAAGCATCACCTCCGCAACAACCTGCCGCGCGCCAACGCCACGGTGCTGTTCGTCGGTTATCAGGCACCTGGCACGCTGGGTCAGATCATCCAGTCCGGCGCCAAGGAAGTCCGCATCCATTCCGAACTGGTCCCTGTCCGCGCCAAGGTGCGCAGCCTGGGCAATTACTCCGCCCACGCCGACGACAGCGAACTGCGCGCCTGGATCAAGGAACGCCTGCCGGCGCATGGCGCCATCTTCCTCACGCATGGCGAGGACGAGGAACGCGCCGCGCTGCGCACCGAAATCATCGCTGATGACGGGCTGGGCGGTGATCAGGTGATCCTGCCCATGCTCGATGACGCTTTCGAACTCCATCCGAGTGGCGTCGGTGCGGTTGCGCATCCGGCCCAGCAGCGTATCGATCCGGCGCAGATGACGTCGGACTGGCACAATGCCTATGCGAGCTTCATCATCGATCTCAGCCACCAGCTGCAGAACGCCGTGACCGATCGGCAGCGGCTTGAGCTGATGGCGGAGTTGCGCGACCGGCTCGGCACAACTGGAGTTTCCTCCGCTCCCCCGGCGCGACCGATCCCGCCGGCCGGTGCGATGCGCGAGGAAATGGGCGAGTAGCGGCTCAGGCCGGAGTGGCCACGACCGGCTTGGGCGAAAGGTACTTGGCGAGATAGATCGCCAACAGCACCACCGGCACGATGACGATGTAGATGCTGCGGATGCCGAACGTATTGGCGACCCAGCCCAGCAGCGCCGGCGTGCCCAAAAGCGTGATCTGCGTCGTCATGGTGAGCGCCGCAACGTTCTCCGAGGCCGGGCGATCGCCCAACCGCGCCGCCGCCGAGGTGGAGAGCGGGAAAGACACGCAGATTCCGACCCCGATGATGAAGAACCCGATCAGCGCCACCGTGGGCGTCGGCGCCACCACGACCAGCCCCAGTCCGACCAGCCCGATGACTCCCAGCGTCCGGGCAAAGGGCGTGGCGCCGAAGCGGGCAATCAGCCGGTCGGCCAGCAGTCGTCCACCCACGGTGGCGCCGATGAAGGCCGGCAGCGTCAGCGTCTCGACCCAGCCAGGGACGACGAAGCTGTCGCGCATATAGATCACTGACCAGTTCCGCACTGCCGCTTCCAGCATGGCGCCGCCAATGGCGTAGCCGACCAGCAGCAGTGTCGCGATGGTGGGCAGCGAGAACCGCTTCTGCGGTCCGGTCCGCGTATGGGCCCGGGCCGGTGCGCCCTGCATGGGCAGCACCAACGCCAAAGTGGCCATGAGAATGAATGGCACGATGATGCCAAAGTGCCAGGTGGCCGGCACGCCGTAGCCGCGGGCGATCGCGCCGAGGGTGACCGTCACCATCTGCCCGACGCTCCACAGGCCATGGCACGAGTTCATCAGCCGCTTGCCGGTCGCCGCCTCGACCCGGTCGGCCTCGACATTCATCGCCACATTGGTGAGCGCAAACATCACGCCGAAAAGCGCGAAGGCGAAAAACAGCAGCAGTGGCGATGGCGCCAGCGCCAGGCCGGCCACGCCGGCAGCAGCCAGCGGAATGCCCCAGAGGATGATGGTGCGGGTGCCGACCGTTTCCACCAGTCGGCTGGAGAGGAGGAAGGTCAGGATCGCGCCGACCGGCTGGCCGAGCAGGCAAAGCCCGAGCACGCTTTCGGAAATGCCGAGCCCTGATTGGAGGTCGGGAATGCGGGTGAACATCGAGCCGGTCGCCAGCGCCTGGATCAGGAACACGAGGCGGATGTTGAGGCGCGGGCTGAGGGTCAAGGAAAGTTACCGGTTTCAGGGTCCATCAGGGTGTGGATACGGTCCGCACCCAACCGCGTCAGCTTGAGCATCAACGCCTTTCGTCGGGCGCCGGCAGCGGTGTATCCGCACTCATCCGAAGGATCGCCCCATCATGTCCGTCCGCCGAGATCAGCCCCTCGTTGGCCGGGAAGATATCGGGGTCCAGTTCGGGCGGCTTGGCAAAAAAGAACCGGTCACAGAATTCCTTGTAGCCGGCCATTTCTGGTCGACCTGGAAGTCGATGAGCGAGGACTTGATCTCGACGATCCAGATCTCGCCTTTCGGCCCGACGCCGACAACGTCGGCGCGACGGCCATTGGCCAGCGGCACTTCCGCATAGCAGCAGAAGTCATGCGCCACGCGCAGGAAACGCATCACTCCCCTTTGCACCCGCAGCGCCGTCGGCGATTGCCGCAGGTCGACAATGGGGGGCAACTCGGCCATGGCGCACTCAGCCGTGCGGCGAAAGCGGTTCGGGTTCGGTCACGAGCGGCACCGGCTTGGGGGCAAGCGCCCGGATCACCAGCAATGCCGCGATCAAGAGCGGCAGGATGGCGAAATAGGACATCCGGATGCCAAAGCTCTGCGCCACAAAGCCGAGCAGTGGCGGACCGGCAAAGAACACCACGAAAGTCATCTGCCCCAGCGAAGCGACATTGACCGAGGCGGGCCGATCAGTGCGCTGCGCCGCGGCCGAGACGGCCAGCGGATAGACCGAGGAACACCCCAGCCCCATCAGCACGAAGCCGAACAGCGCCACATAGGGGTTCGGCGCGACGCCGACGATGACGAGCCCGAGCGCCGCAATGGCGAGCAGCGTGCCGGCGACGATACGCGGCGAGTAGCGGTCAACGACCGGGTCCATGAAGATGCGGGCCAGCGCCATGAACAGCGAGAACACCGTGATCGACATGCCGCCGAGGAACGGCGAGGCATCGAAGACGTCGCGCATGTAGATGGCCGACCAGTCGATGCCGCCACCTTCGACGAGCAGCGGCGCCGCGCCGATCAGGCAGAGCGGCAGCAGGCCAATGGTCGGGAAGGCAACGAGCGGCATGTCGCCCGCATGGCTGTCGGGCCGGTGCGGGGCATTCTCGATCTTGGAAAAGACGAAGTAGCCGGCAATTCCGGCGACCACGAGCGCACCGAAGATGTGAAGCTCAGGGGAGATGCCGAGCTGGCGCACCCCGGCGGCTATGAAGGCCGTGACGAAGAACCCCAGGCTCCACATGCCGTGGGCACGGCTCATGATCCGGTAGCCGAGGACGGCCTCATGCCGGTCGGTTTCGAGATTGACGTTGATCTCGAGCGCACCGGCAAAGATGCCGGCGATGAAAAAGAACGGCGCCGCTAGCAGCGCGCTCGGCATGAACGGAATGGCGAGGTAGCAGAGGGACGCGCCGAACACCGTGATGAAGGCGGTTTTCCTGGCGCCAAGCCGCTCGATCAGGGGGCTCGAAACCGTCAGCCCGAGCAGCGCGCCCACCGACATGGTCAGCAGCAGCAGGCCAAGCTGGCCTTCGGTCAGCCCGAATTCGAACTGCAGGTCAGGTAGGCGCGACAGCAGCGCCCCCATGGTCAGCGCGAAGATGAAGAAAACGCCGAAAATTCGATGGTGCTGCTTCATGCCGGAACCTCATGGGGGATTGGCTTGCGGCCCAGGGCGCCGGCAAAGACAAGACTAAGGATGACGAGGGGAATACCGAAGCCGAAACTCCAGCGGATACCGAAATGCTCGGCGACAAAGCCCAGGAGCGGCGGGCCGAGGAGAAAGGCGACGAACGAGATCTGCGCCAGCGACGCGACATTCGCCGCCGCCGGGCGGTCCGTGCGCTGCGCCGCCGCCGACATGGCGAGCGGGAACAACACCGAGGTACCGACGCCGATCAGCGCAAAGCCGACAAGCGCCATGGCCGCCGAACTGGCAAAGAACACCAGCAGGGTGCCGAGGCCGAGCACGCTGAGCAGCACCCGTGCCACCGACACAGGCGAGAACCGCTCAACGAACCGATCAGCGAAAAACCGCGTGGCGGCCTGCGTGAATGCTGCAAGCGCCACGGCAAAGCCGGCGAGGAACGGATCGACGAAGAACACATCGCGCATGTAGATCGCCGACCAGTCGAGGAAGGCGCCCTCCATGATCATCGCGGAGAGAGTGACCACCACGAGGATGAGGATCGGCAAGGTGGGGAAAGCAAAGCCCTTGTTTTCCTCGGTCGACCCGCCAGTCCGGGCCGGCGCCGGCTCAAAGCGCCCGAGGATCAGCATGACCGCCAGAGAAACGATCGGGATCATGCCGAGGAGGTGCAGTTGCGGGCTGAGCCCGGCCTGGGCGATGCCGGCCGAGAGCAGGCCGGCCGAGAACATGCCGAAGCTCCAGAAGGCATGCGAGCGGTTCATGATCCGCCGGCCCAGCTGATGTTCGACCCGGTCGGCCTCGAGATTGAGGATGATCTCGATGCCGCCGATGACGAGCCCGACCGGCAGCAGCAGCAGCAGCAGAAACAGCGCCAGCGGCCCGGTGGCAAAGCTCGCTGAGGCGTAGCCGACCGAGAGCAGCGGAATGAGGGTCAGCAGCGCGCGGCGATAGCCGATGCGTTCCAGCAGCGGGCCGGCAAAGCTCAGCGAGATCAGCGTGCCGACGGCAGCGCCGATCAATCCGAAGCCGAGGCCGCCCTCCTCCACACCCATGGCGCGCTGGATGTCCGGGAGACGGGGCGGCAGGCTGCCCATGCAGAACGAATAAACCAGAAAGCCGCCGAAGACCCGTATATGGGGCGGCAGCTCAAGACCGAATCTCATTGGGGAGAAGCCCGCGCTTGTACTACGGCGCGGAAACTAGTCAGTTTGAGCCATCGGCACAAGACGATAAAGGCCGGATTTCCGGCCATGGTAACGTTGCACGACCTGCCGCAGACTCAGGCAGCGCGCGCGTCGTCCCGCAAGATACTGACGCCTGAACTGACAGTGCGGACGATCTCGAAGCGCCGGACGCGATTGGCAATGGCGTTGCGCCGTTCTTCGGCCGTCGGGGTCGTGCCACGGCGCCGGTCGGGGCCGAAATAGGTCGGCGTCTCGTAGTAGACGAGCGAGCGGTTCACCTGCCGCGTCAGTCGCTCCACCACCCGCTCACGGGTGAAGGGCAGTGTCAGCACGTCATCAAAACCCATGCCGATGCAGGCCTGGATGACCTCCGGAGACGGGCTCTCGGAAAAATAGACCAGCGGCAGCATGCGCAGCCGCCGGCTGGGGAAGTGACGAATGCTCTCGGCCGTGTTGCGCAGCAGCGCGAGGTTCTCGACCGCCGCGAAAAGGAAGAAGATCAGCGGCGTGCGGGCCGTCTGCTGCTCGGCGACGGCCGGGCCGGCAAACGGCAAAACTGTCTCGAAACCGATATTGCGCGCCATGTCCGACACGGCAGCGCCCGGTCCATCGGTCGGTCCCACGACATAGGCTGTGGCTTTGAACATGGCCCGACCCCCCCGGCAATTGCATTCCCCGCCAGAACTCTAGCAGGGCCAGCGTTTACGCAGCCTTACCCTAGGGGCGCCTGAGTTCGCCGCGAAACAGCGGCGCGTTTTCGCGCAGCACGGCGGCAACGCGGTCGGCCACCATGCGCACTTCCGGCCGATGCCGTTCCTCGTGATGGGTGACCAGCCACTGCTCGGTTTCGAGCTCCGTGATCGGCTGCGCGATACGCACGAGGCGCGGATCGCTGTCGCCGACAAAGCAGGGAAAGATCGAAAGACCCGCTCCCGCCGCCACCATCTCGCGGACCGAATGCACATCGTTGCCGCGCCCGCCGATGCGATCGCCATTATGTGCCATCAGCCAGCGTGCGGAGGCGCTGTTGCCTGCCTCGCCGGTGAGGCCGATAAACATGCCGGCGGCGACCCCGTTGATCAGCTTGCGGCCCGAATAAAGCGCATAGGTTACGGTGCCGACGCGCTGGCCGGCGAGGTTGGGTTCGGTCGGGCGCCGCGAGCGGATGCCGATATCGGCGGCGCGGCGGCCGATATCCACCTTGGCGTCAGCAGTGAGGAACTCGACGCGAATACCATCCTCGACGTTCCACAGCGCGCCGATGGCGGTGGCGACGAAATGCGAGGTCCATGATCCCGCCGAGAGCCGCACGATGCGTTCGCCGACATTGCCGTTCCGCCAGCGCACCAGACCGCGCATGGCGGCTTCCACATCCGCGGCGCGCTCGAGCAACTGCTCTCCAGCCCCGGTCAGCTGGTAGCCGGACTGGCTGCGGACAAACAGCGGCTCGCCGATCTGCCGCTCGAGCGCGGTCACCCGCCGGCCGAGCGTCGCTGCGGAAAGCCCGGTTGTTGCCGTCGCGGCACTGAGCCCGCCCAGTCGTGCAACATCGAGAAACAGCCGCAGGTCATCCCAGGAAATATCGGCGCCGCTTGCGTCCATCACATTTCATTTCTGAAAAATGCATTGCGAACCCGGTTGTAGCGGGCATCGGCGCAAAGGCGCAAGAAACAGATGTCGATTTGACCGCCGGACCAGCGACCAGTTTCCGGCAAGCAAAGCGCCAAAACATCAACCGCAAGAGCTTCGAAGGTGGGCCGTGTCCGCCAACGGCGGAGCTTTGCGCTTCTGAAAAGGATCAGATCATGCCCCGCCAGAACCTCGCCTACCTGTTCCGCACCTGGCTGCAGTCCAAGGTCGATGTCGCCCGCATGCAGCAGATGGATGACCACCTGCTCAGGGACATGGGCGTCGACCGCACCGAAATCGGCCGCCGCGTCCGCGGTCGCTGAGTTGCCCGGGATCCCAACCTCGGGCCGGGCCGCCTCCCCCTGGGGGCGGCCCTCAGTTCACGAAGAGATCGACCGTCTCGAAGGTGCGCACATCGACCAGGCCCTTGTCAGAGATGCGCAGTTCCGGGATCACCACCAGGGTCAGCAGTGAGTGCTGCATATAGGCGTTGTTGAGGGTGCAGCCGCACTCGCGCATCGCCTCGACCAGCCGGTCGGCCTTGCGGGCGACGATCTCGGCCCGTTCGTCCGACATCAGCCCGGCGATTGGCAGCTCGACCAGCGCCAACACCTTGCCCTTGGAAACGACGATGGCGCCGCCCCCGACCTCGCCGAGCCGGTTGGCGGCAAGCGCCATGTCCTCGCGATTGGTGCCGACCACGATCATGTGGTGGCTGTCATGCGCCACGGTTGAAGCAACGGCGCAGTCGACGTTGTAGCCAAAACCCGAGACCAGCGCGTTGACCGCGGTGCCGGTGCCGCGATGCCGCTCGACCAGCGCGATTTGGCAGACGTCGTCGCCGCGATCCATGGCGACGAACCCGTCCTCCACCGGCAGGGTCTTTTCCAGGGCCCGGGTCCCGGCCTGGTTTTCGATGACGCCGATGACGCGTGCAGTGACGGCATTGCGGCCGGCGGGCGCCGTGATGGCAAAGTCGCCAGCCGCATAGGTCTTGCCGAGATTAACGGTCTTGCGGGCGTAGTCGGGATAGTCCCAGGCCGGCATATCGGCCGTCAGCACGCCGTTCTCGGCCATCACCTGACCATGCGCGATCACCAGCTCGATCGGCAGCGCTGCGAGATCGGAGGTTAGGATCAGATCGGCGCGGCGGCCCGGGGTGATCGAGCCGAGCTCGCGTTCCAGCCCGAAATGCGTTGCCGTGTTGAGTGTCGCCATCTGGATGGCGGTGAGGGGTTTGAGGCCATGCGCGATGGCGTGGCGCACCACGCGGTCCATGTGCCCCTCACGCACCAGCGTGCCCGAATGGCTGTCATCGGTGCAGAGTACGAAATTGCGGCTGTCCAGCCCGTCCTCGGTGATGGCTTTGACCTGCGCGGCGACGTCGAACCAGGCCGAGCCGAGCCGCAGCATGGACCGCATGCCGTTGCGTACCCGGGCGATGGCGTCTTCCTTGCGGGTGCCCTCGTGATCGTCCGCCGGACCGCCCGCCACATAGGCGGCGAAGGGCTTGCCGAGGTCGGTCGCCGCATAATGCCCGCCTACGGTCTTGCCGGCCCGCTGCGTCGCCGCGATCTCGGCCAGCATCTTGGGATCCTTGGCGATGACCCCGGGGAAGTTCATCATCTCGCCCAGCCCGATGATGTTGGGCCAGGCCATCATCTGCGCCACTTCCTCGGCCGAGAGCGTCGCGCCAGGCGTCTCGAGGCCGGGCGCCGATGGCACGCAACTCGGTGCCTGCACGAAGACGTTGATCGGTTGCGCCATGGCCTCGTCATGCATCAGCCGCACGCCTTTTGCGCCGAGCACATTGGCGATCTCGTGCGGGTCGATGAACATCGAGGTGGTGCCATGCGGGATCACCGCGCGGGCGAACTCGGTGACGGTGACCATGCCGCTTTCCACATGCATGTGCCCGTCGCAGAGCCCCGGCACCATGTAGCGGCCGGCGGCGTCGATCACTTTCGTCTGGGGTCCGATGGCGTACGAGAGATCATCGGCAATGGCGGCGAACCGCCCGGCGATGATGGCCACGTCCATCCCGCCGATGATCTCGCCTGAATGCACGTTGACCCACTGGCCGTTGCGGACCACCAGGTCCGCTGGTTTGCGGCCGGCGGCAACGTCGATCAGGTCGGGGGCACTCTCGGGCCAGCTGGCAATCGGCACGGCAATCTCTCCTGTTTGGGAAGAGAGGTGACCGTCTGAGCCCCGTCGGTCAAGGCCGCTAAAATGAAGAGGGCCACCCGCATGCATCGGGTGACCCTCTGATTTGCGACGAGGTCTGGTTAGACCCGTTCGATGCAGACCTTGGTGTGGCCGGCATTGCGGAAGCCGAGCTTGGTGGCTGCCGCCTTGGAGAGATCGATGATCCGGCCCCGCACAAACGGGCCCCGGTCATTGATCGTGACCAGGATCGACTTACCAGTCCGCTGATCCACGACGCGCACCTTGGTGCCGAAGGGAAGGGTCTTGTGAGCCGCGGTCATGGCGCTGGGGTTCATCCGGTCCCCGCTCGCCGTGCGGTTGCCTGGTAGCGAATACCAGGATGCCCCGCCGCATTGATCGCCGGCAAACGCCCCGGTGGTGGAAGTCATAGCCATCACCAGGCCGGCGATCACAACGATGTTTTTATGCAAGCTACTATCTCACTGAAGTTTACGAACGGGCGCGAGATGCCGGCCGGATGGGGCGAGAATATGAACTGAATATGAACGGGACTGTTTCAAGTGGAACTGTTGCCCGGGTGCATCACCCCATTGTCGGCCCTACTGTCGAGTTCTCGTCGAAGACTCAGCGGCTTAGCGCGATCGGACCGCTAGACTCAGACCAAGGTCCGTCGTTCGAAAAAAAGTGATCGGCGCGACGGCGTACGGAGTGAAAAAGTCCAATTTTGACCAATTGATAAAATTTCTGACCGGGGTTAGCCTCATTTTCTGGAATGGGTCTAAGGAGGGCATGGAACCATGGTGCAGGGTTTGCTCAAGGACGGCATCGTAGCGGGGCGCCTGGCGCCCGAGCAGTACGCCGAGAATTTCTCGGATCTGCACCCGCCACTGACCCATCACGAGGCCATCGTCGAGGCGGATCGCTGCTACTTCTGCTACGATGCGCCGTGCATGACCGCCTGTCCGACCTCCATCGACATTCCGCTGTTCATCCGCGAAATCGTCACGGACAACCCGCTCGGCGCGGCCGAGACCATTTTCGAGCAGAACATCCTGGGCGGCATGTGCGCCCGCGTCTGCCCCACCGAGCAGCTCTGCGAAGAGGCCTGCGTGCGTGAGGCGGCGGAGGGCAAGCCGGTCAAGATCGGCCAGCTGCAGCGCTACGCCACCGATGTCGCCATGCAAAAGGACGTGCAGTTCTTCGAGCGCGGCGCCGAAACCGGCAAGCAGGTGGCCATCGTCGGCGCCGGCCCGGCGGGCCTTGCCTGTGCGCACCGCCTCTCGATGCACGGCCACACTGTCACCGTGTTCGATGCGCGGCCCAAGGCCGGCGGCCTCAATGAATATGGCATTGCCAGCTACAAGAGCACCGACGACTTCGCGCAGGCCGAGGTCGACTATGTGACCGCCATCGGCGGCATCGACATCCAGACCGGCAAGGCGCTGGGCAAGGATTTCTCCCTCGCCGATCTGACGGAGAAATATGACGCTGTATTCCTCGGTATGGGCCTGGGCGGCGTCAACGCGCTGCGGGCCGAAGGCGAAAATGCCGTCGGCGTCGACGACGCCATCAACTTCATCGCCGACCTGCGCCAGGCCAGCGACCTCTCATCGCTGCCGATCGGCCGCCGCGTGGTGGTGATCGGCGGCGGCATGACCGCGGTCGATGCGGCCGTGCAGTCCAAGCTACTGGGTGCCGAGCAGGTGACCATGGTCTACCGCCGCGGCAAGGCGCAGATGAATGCCTCTGAATTCGAGCAGGATCTGGCCGCCGCCAAGGGCGTCACCATCCGCCACTGGCTGGCGCCCAAGCGGGTGCTGACCACCGATGGTCGCGTCTCCGGTCTCGAGCTCAGCTACATGGCACTCGACGAGGCCGGTGCCCTGAAAGCCACCGGCGAAACCACCACCATCGCCTGCGACCAGATCTTCAAGGCCATCGGCCAGACCCTGTCCAGCGATGGCGACGGCGTCGAACTGGCGGGCGGCAAGATCGCGGTCGATGCCGAGGGTCGCACTTCGCTCGCCAAGGTCTGGGCCGGCGGCGACTGCGCCACCGGCGGCGACGACCTCACCGTGACGGCCGTGGCCGAAGGCCGCGATGCCGCCGAAAGCATCAACCGTTTCCTGAGCGGACACTGAGGGAGATCACCATGGCTGATATCCGTAACAACTTCGTCGGTATCAAATCCCCCAATCCGTTCTGGCTGGCGTCCGCGCCGCCGACCGACAAGGCCTACAATGTCGAGCGCGCCTTCAAGGCCGGCTGGGGTGGCGTGGTCTGGAAGACGCTGGGCGAAGAAGGCCCGCCGGTCGTCAACGTCAACGGCCCGCGCTATGGCGCCATCTGGGGCGCCGACCGGCGCCTGCTGGGCTTTAACAATATCGAGCTCATCACCGACCGCTCGCTACAGATCAACCTGCAGGAAATGAAGCAGGTCAAGATGAACTGGCCCGACCGCGCCGTGGTCGCCTCCATCATGGTGCCCTGCGAGGAAGAGGCCTGGAAGGCCATCCTGCCGCTGGTCGAAGAGACCGGCGTCGATGGCATCGAGCTCAATTTCGGTTGCCCGCACGGCATGAGCGAACGCGGCATGGGCGCTGCGGTCGGTCAGGTGCCTGAATATGTCGAAATGGTCGTGCGCTGGTGCAAGCAGTACTCGCGCATGCCGGTCATCACCAAGCTGACGCCAAATGTCACCGACGTCCGCCGCCCGGCGCGCGCTGCCAAGAATGGCGGCACCGACGCGGTGAGTTTGATCAACACCATCAATTCGATCACCGCGGTAAATCTCGACACCTTCTCGCCCGAGCCCTCGATCGACGGCAGGGGCAGCCATGGCGGCTATTGCGGCCCGGCGGCCAAGCCGATCGCGCTGCACATGGTGGCCGAGATCGCCCGCGATCCGGAAACCTACGGCCTGCCGATCTCGGGCATTGGCGGCGTCACCACCTGGCGTGATGCGGCCGAATTCATGGCGCTGGGCGCCGGCAACGTGCAGGTCTGCACCGCCGCCATGGTCTATGGCTTCAAGATCGTCGAGGAGATGATCTCGGGCCTCTCCAACTGGATGGACGAGAAGGGCCACAAGACCCTCGACGATTTCGCCGGCCGCGCCGTGCGCAACGTCTCGGACTGGCAGTATCTCAACCTCAATTACGTGGCCAAGGCCAAGATCAACCAGGATCTCTGCATTTCCTGCGGTCGCTGCCACATTGCCTGCGAGGACACCTCGCACCAGGCGATCACGAAGGAAAAGGACGGCAAGCGTCACTTCGAGGTCATGAACGACGAGTGCGTCGGCTGCAACCTCTGCGTAAATGTCTGCCCGGTCGAGGACTGCATCACCATGGAAGCCCTCGCTCCCGGCATGCTCGACGAGCGCACCGGCAAGATCGTCTCAGGTGAATACGCCAACTGGACGACCCACCCCAACAACCCCGCCGCCAAGGTGGTTGAACCGGCGGAATAGACGCCAGGTATACTGTTGGACATCATAAGCACTACTACTGATAGGGCTCAGAAATTCTGCTAAACCTGCTGACGCGGGAGTTGTGAACTGCTCTAAGGCGAGGGCGTTAACCGGACGGAAGGGAGCGTGGCGATATAGTCGCCGCGTCCCAGAAATCTGTTCACTTCGATCCCTGGGGGTATAAGATGGTCGCTGAGCTTGTTCGTCTTTTTGAGGACGCGAAATTGGCCGATGTAGCGCACAACATAACCGTGACGGCTGACTGGGACGCAGAAGCGGGCGTCTGGGTCGCCATGAGCGAGGATGTGCCCGGCCTGGTGCTCGAGGCCGCCTCCATGGATGACCTCGTCCCCGAAATCGAGCTCATTATCCCCCAGTTGATGCGTGCCAATGGCGTATGGCCCTCCAATGGTGAGCAGACGCTCGACTACGCCGTTGTTGCCCGCATCGAGCGGTCCTTGCAGGTTGCTGCAGTCGGCTAAAGCCAAGAAATAGCTGGATCGGGATACTGCATCCCGCGCTTATCGATGTCGCAATCGGGGGAATTGCGCGTGGCGGACCTCTATAAGGAACTGCGTCGAATTCTGCGCGAGCATGGCTGTGAATTCTCGCGACAGGCATCGGGGAGCCATGAACTGTGGTGGAGCCCGCTCAGCAAGCGGCATGTCACCGTCGCCGTTACGGTCAAGTCACGGCATACGGCAAATGAAGTGCTCAAGCAGGCCGGAATAGGCAAGCGGCTCTAGATGCCCGCCCACGAAACTCCAGCAGGCCTATGGCTTGTTCTTTTTGCGATCAGCGCTGGGCTGCTGGCATCGGTGCTGTGGGGTCCTCGCCTCTACCTGGAACTGCAGAGTTGGCAGACCTTGATCGCCGGACTGGTCGGCTTTGGCGGCATAGCCTGGGTAACCTACAAGACGGCCCGGCTGGCGAGGGATCGAGACACAATTCTGGCCCAGGAGCACGCCGAGGCAGAGCGGTCGCGTCGCGCCGAGCAGGTGTCCTCCCTCGCGATGGCCCTCGGTTGGGAAGTGGCACACACCGCTCGTGAGTTGGTGACCATCAGGCGACGGCTTATCGAGGTCCTCGAGACCGCATCGCCAGACAAGCAGATGTTGTCCGCCGCCATCGGCGCCGCTCGAAACCAACTCAGAAACATTCCCCCACCCAGGGTCTTTGCCGAAACGGCCGGCAGGCTAGTCCTGCCAGCCATCGCTCAGGGGCAGCTGGGTGGATTTTACTACGAGGTGGCAGAGCTCGCCAATATCTCGAGCGGAGATGTGGACGACGATGACCTGCATCGGATTGCTGATCGCCTGCGTTTGACGGTTGATACCGCGAATGGCGCTCTATTGAGCCTGCGCGAGATCTGCGGGACTCCAGGGTTCCCGCAGGAGTTCCGCTCCCCGGCCTAGGGGCCGATGCAGCATTATCTTCGACCGGGTCTTCAGATTCTTGCACCTTGGTAAGGAAGACTGAACGTTTGCGCCGCTAGCCTGTGCGTTGGGAAAAGGTGGATGGGAATGGCGCAGCATTTTCTTCTGCAATCGGGCGTTACCGGTGTACCGGTGGCGGGTCTGCCGAAGCAGAATTGGCTCTACAAGTTTCTGTCCTCGCCCAGCCAGCTGATCGTCAGCGGGGTGTTCGGCGTCGTCTTCCTGCTCTGCTTTTTCATCGTCGCTGCCTTGGGCGCGGTGCAGACGATCGACGGCAAGTCGGTGGACAAGGAGCGCCAGCGGGCCATCGTCGCCGTCGGCCTGGCGCAGCAGTCGGGTCAGGCGATCGACAGCGTCATCGCTGGCAAGATCGGCCGCGACTACCTCTTGCACGAAGCACGACTGGCGCCGCCGGCAAAGCTCCGCCCGGAGGAGACATCACTGCCGCTGGCCGGCACGACATTGGTTCTGGCCTGGACGCCCGAGCGCATTGGCTCCGAAACCTTTGCCGAGATTGCTGGCCCGCGCATCGGCGGCGCGGTGCTCGTGCTGGCCATCGTGATGTTCATCCTGCATCGGCTCTATCGGCTGGCGCGCGATCTAGAAGCGCGCCGTCGAGCCGCCCGCGAAATGGCGACCAGCGATCCGCTGACGGGCCTTGCCAATCGTCGCGGCTTTGCCGAACTGCTCGATGCCAATTTCGGTGCCGGGACGCCGGTGTCGCTGCTTTATCTCGATCTCGACGGCTTCAAGCAGGTCAATGATCGCTTTGGCCACGCCGCTGGTGACCAGCTGCTGCAGGGCGTGGCGCAGCGCCTGCTGACCGCCGTGGCACCAGACGATTTTGTGGCGCGCCTGGGCGGCGACGAGTTTGTCGTCCTGCGCCGTGGTCCCGCGACCCGCGAGCAGTTGGGCGAACTGGCGGCCGGGATCCACGAGAAGCTGACGCTTGCCTATGAGCTGGGCAATGTAACGGCCTCGGTCGGCCTGAGCATCGGCGTTGCGGTGCGTACCCAGACCATGACCGTCAGCCAGTTCGTCGCCAGCGCCGACGCGGCGCTCTACCGCGCCAAAGCGGTCGAAGGCCTGGCCATCGTCTTTGATGAAACTGCCGAAGCTGTTCCCCGCGCCGCCTGAACGTCGCACCCGGCCGCGCCCCTTAGGACCCTCTAAACCATCGATCCAACTTGTGTTTCCGCGGTAAGGACTGTGGAACCCCGCAGGGTCTAGCGTCGCCGCAGTGGGAATAGGGTCTTGGATTATGACGCAGCATCTGCTTTTCGACACGGACGGGAACCGGGATGCAGATCCTGGTCGGCGCAAGTGGCGATCGCCGGGGCGCTTCCTGACCATCGGCACCATCTGCATCATTGCGCTGACCATCTATTTCTTCATGTCGACGGTCCAGGCGATCCAGCTGATGGACACCAAGGCAATTGAAGTCGAGCGCGAGCGCGCCGGCATCGCCGTTGGCCTGTTGCAGCAGTCTGGCGCGCAGATCGACAGCGTCACCATCAGCAAGCTCGGTCGCGATTTCCTGCTGAGCGGTGCGCATCTTGTGCCGGCGGACAAGCTTGCGGCCGACGAAACCTCCATACTGCTGGCTGGTACCGAGCTGGTTCTGGCCTGGACGCCGCGACGCCTGGGGACCGAGGTTGCCGCCGACGTCGCGACATTGCGCATCATCACCGGTGGTCTGACTGTCTCGCTCCTGCTGTTCCTGCTGTTTCGACTGTCACGGCTGGCTGTGCACCTCGACGACCGCGGCCGCGCCGCCAGTGCATTGGCAACCCGCGATCCGCTGACCGGTCTGATCAACCGCCGCGGCCTTGCCGAAGCGCTGGACTCAGCCTTCGCCCGCGACCAGCCGCTCTCGCTGCTCTACCTCGATCTCGACGACTTCAAGCAGGTCAATGATCGCTATGGGCACGCCACCGGCGATCAGCTGCTGATCTGCGTCGCCCAGCGCCTCAAGCATGCCGTGCATCCCGATGACGTGGTGGCGCGCCTCGGGGGCGACGAGTTCGTCGTGCTCCGCCAGGGCGAGGCCAGCCGGAGCGATTTGCTCGATCTTGCCCGCCGTCTGCATGCCCGCGTCACGCTGCCTTACGGCTTGGGCACGGTCGAGGCCGCAGTCGGCCTCAGCGTCGGCATCGCCCAGCGCACCAAGCATATGCTCGCCAAGGACCTGATCGAACGTGCCGACGCCGCGCTCTATCGCGCCAAGGATGCGCCCGGACACTCGATCCTGTTTGCCGACGAACATGCCATTGGGTCATCGGCGCCGCGCGCCGCCTGAGCCGTCCCTGCTGGACATTTGTCGCGCCGGGTTCTAGGCCCGGCGCCATGACCCTCCCGTCCGTCTCGCCTCGCGCCCTGGCGCATCTGGGCATGCTGCTCTTTGCAGCCTTTATCGCCGGTTCGTTCACGTCTGGCGCGCTGGCGGTACCCTACCTTGCGCCCGCGCCGCTCAATGCTGTGCGCTTCATTCTCGCAGCTTTGCTGATGGGTGCTTTCGCCTTCGGCATTGCCCGGCAGAAGTTCGCGCTCCCCAAGGCGCCCTGGCGCTTCGGCATCACCGGTTTTCTGACCGCGATCTACTTCGTCACTATGTTCATCGCGCTCACTATGACGCTGCCGGTGGCGACCAGCGCGGTCTACACGCTGGTGCCCATCATGACAGCGGTGACGGCCTATTTCCTGGTCGGCCAGCGCGCCGGACCGGCGGTATTGCTGAGCCTGCTGCTGGCCGGCATCGGCGCCATCTGGGTGATCTTCCGCGGCGATCTGGATGCCCTTCTGCGCTTCGATGTCGGGTTGGGCGAACTGATCTACTTCGTCGGCTGCGTCGCCTACGCCATTTACACGCCGCTCTTGCGCAAGTTTCAGCGCGGGGAGCCGGCACTGGTGCTGAGCTTCTGGACGCTGACGGCTACGGCGCTCTGGATCACCGCCTATGGCCTCCCGGAAATCCTGGCCGTGGACTGGCTGCAGCTGCCGGCTGTCGTCTGGTGGGTGCTGCTCTACCTGGCGGTCGCGCCGACCGCGATCTGCTTTTTCCTCATCCAGTTCGCTTCGCGCCACCTGCCGGCCGCCAAGGTCATCGCCTATGGCTACCTGACGCCAGCCTTCGTCATTGTCTTCGAGGGTGTCGCTGGCCATGGCTGGACCACGCTCAGCGTCGTTATCGGCGCTGGCGTTACCGTTTTGGGCCTCGTGGTATTGGCCCTGGTGCCAGACCGCTAAGCCTTGCTGACGACGGCCAGCTTGTTGAACTTGACGCTGATGAAGCGCTGCGGTCCTTCTTCGTGGATGGCCACGAGATCGAGCGCCTTGAGCGCCTTGAGGAACTTTCCGGCGCCGCCGACCCGCGCGGCGAGATCGGGCGCATTGGCCTTGATGTAGCTGGCCGCCGTGGCCGTCAGCACGCGTCCATGCGTACCACTTTCGCGGCAGACGCTGTGCAGCAACTCGTGCAGCCGGCGGATGTCGAGCTGGTCCAGGCCCCGCTCCACCGCCGCCGGCAGTAGCGGCGCCGGTGGGACCAGCACGTGGAAAGCATTGCAGGCCTGGCGGAACGCCACCCCGGCCTTCTCGGCGCCGAACCCATAGACCGCAACATTGTCGGTGCGCAGGCGTCGCGCCAGCGGCGCAAAGTCGTTGTCGCTCGAGACCAGGCAGAAGCCCTTGATCCGTCCGGCATGCAGCAGGTCCATGGCGGCGATGGTCATGGCCATGTCGGACGAATTCTTGCCGGCGTGGAACTGGTGGCGCATGTCGATGCCGTCGCGCTGCGCGATCTCCTGCCACCCTGGATGCGGCCAGGAAAAGAAGTCGCCATGCAATTGCCAGACGATCGGCGCGCCGAGGGACTCGACGGTAGCGCGCAGTCCGTCATAGAGGGCGGACGAGATGTTTTCGGCATCAATCAGGACGGCAAGCGGGATGCGCATGCAATGCTCCTTCTGGAGCCAGCAGTGTGAGCGACGATCCCTCCACAGCCGGTTCAGCCAGGAGGGAGAGTTTTAACGGCCGCGTTTACGTCTTCTTGTCTACGCTTTCTTGGGCAAGAGGCCGTGCAGGAAGAGGTTCTCGAGAAACCGCGCCGCGTCCTCGAAGCGGCCGTCGCCGCCGCGTTCCGGGCCGAGCACGGCGCGCACCTGCGCGTCGAAATCGGCATAGTGCTGCGTTGTCGCCCAGATCGAAAAGATCAGGTGATAGGGATCGGTGCGGGTGATCTTGCCCTGATCCATCCAAGTCTCAAGGATTTTCACCTTTTCGTCGACCAGCTGCTTGAGATCGCCAGCCAGCATGTCGATGGTGCGCGGCGCCCCCTGCAGCATTTCGTTGGCAAACAGCCGGCTCTGCCGCGGAAAGTCGCGGCTCATTTCCAGCTTGCGCCGGATATAGGAGCGGATCTCCGGCACCGGGTCGCCATCGGCGGAGAATTCGCGCAGCGGCGCCAGCCAGATGTCGAGCATCTCGGCGATCAGCCGCTTGTGGATCTCTTCCTTGCGCGGGAAATAGTAGAGCAGGTTCGGTTTGCTCATCCCCGCCGCCTCGGCGATCTGGTCGATCGTCGCGCCGCGAAAGCCATGCACCGAGAAGATATCGAGCGCGGCATCAAGGATGATGTCCTGCTTTTCGCGCTGGATTCGGGTCAGCGGACGCGGCATCGGCTTGGCCGGCTTGTCGGCCGCGCCGGGTGCTGCCTTCTTGGCCTTGTCGGCAGTAGTCAACGGCCACACTCCTTCGAGCACCGGACGGGGAGCATTTTCACCTTGATCGGCGGCATGGGAGTGCTAACATTTTTTCCAACTGGTCAAATTTCTGGATAACACAACCGTCCGTCAAGCTGCAATTAATCTGACCGGATCAATCAACATTCTGCCTGGGAGCCTCAAGGTGTCCAACCGCCTCAATGTCACGCCGAACGACCTCAGTGCGTTCTGGATGCCCTTTACTGCCAACCGGCAGTTCAAGAAGGCGCCCCGCATGTTCGTCCGCGCCAAGGACATGCATTACTGGACCTCCGACGGCCGCGAAGTCCTCGACGGCACGGCGGGTCTCTGGTGCGTCAATGCCGGTCACTGCCGCCCCAAGATCGTTGAGGCGATTGCCGAGCAGGCCGGCGAGATGGACTACGCCCCGGCGTTCCAAATGGGCCACCCCAAGGCGTTCGAACTGGCCAACGCGCTGGTCAACATCGCGCCCGAAGGCCTCAACCACGTGCTCTATACCAATTCGGGCTCCGAGGCGGTCGAGACGGCGCTCAAGGTAGCGCTTGCCTATCATCGGGTGCGCGGCGAAGGCGCCCGCTTCCGCCTGATCGGCCGCGAGCGCGGCTATCACGGCGTCAATTTTGGCGGCATCTCGGTGGGCGGCATCGTCACCAACCGCAAGATGTTCGGCACGCTGCTGACCGGCGTCGACCACATGCCGCACACCCATACCCCGGGCAAGAACCAGTTCACCCGCGGCGAGCGCGAGACCGGTGCGGACGACCTGCTCTCCGAACTCGAGCGCATCGTCACGCTGCACGACGCCTCGACCATCGCAGCGGTGATCGTCGAGCCGGTCGCTGGTTCGACCGGCGTGCTCATTCCGCCCAAGGGCTATCTCAAAAAGCTCCGCGAGATTACCAAGAAGCACGGCATCCTGCTGATCTTCGACGAAGTCATCACCGGCTTCGGCCGCGTCGGCACGCCCTTCGCCGCCGACTATTTCGGCGTCACGCCCGACATGATCGTCTGCGCCAAGGGTTTGACCAACGGCACCATCCCGATGGGCGCCGTGCTGGTGACCTCGGAAATCCACGACGCCTTCATGCAGGGCCCCGAGCACGTCATCGAGTTCTTCCACGGCTATACCTACTCGGGGAACCCGGTCGCCTCGGCGGCAGGTCTTGCCACGCTCGAGACCTACAAGGACGAGGGCCTCCTCACGCGCGGCGCCGAAATGGCGCCGTATTGGGAAGAGGCGCTGCACTCGCTCAGGGGCCTGCCGCATGTCATCGACATCCGTAATCTCGGCCTGATCGGCGCGGTTGAACTCGAGCCGATCGCCGGTTCGCCGACCAAGCGCGCCTTCTCGGCCTTCGTGAAGGCCTTCGAGGCCGGCATCCTGATCCGTACGACCGGCGACATCATTGCCATGTCGCCGCCGCTGATCATCGAAAAGAGCCATATCGATACGCTGATCGGCAAGCTGGCGGAGATTTTGAAGACGCTGGACTAGGTTTTAGAACGCACGTTCTATTGCGCAACAAATGGAATGCATGTTCTAAGCCGGACACCCAAGCGGAGATCTCATCATGACGACCATCCAGAATGCCATTGGCGGCAAGTTAGTCACCTCGACGAGCAAGCGGACCCAGCCGGTCTTCAACCCGGCCACTGGCGAGGCCATCGCCACCCTGCCGCTCTCGACGTCGACGAAATCAACGCGGCCGTGGAGTCCGCAAAAAAGGCGCTGCCCGGCTGGGCCAACACCACGCCGATGAAGCGCGCCCGGGTGATGTTCAAGTTCAAGGAACTGCTCGAAAAGAACGCCGAGGAACTGGCGCGGCTGATCAGCCTCGAGCATGGCAAGGTGCACGACGATGCGCTGGGCGAACTGGCGCGCGGTATCGACTGCGTCGAGTTCGCCTGCGGTATCCCGCAGCTTTTGAAGGGCGAGTTCAGCCGCAATGTCGGCCCCTCGATCGACAGCTATTCCGATCGCCAGCCGCTGGGCGTGGTGGCGGGTATCACCCCGTTCAACTTCCCCGCCATGGTGCCGATGTGGATGTATCCGCTGGCCATTGCCTGCGGAAACACCTTTATCCTCAAGCCCTCCGAGCGCGATCCGTCGGCGCCGATGTTTGCCTGGCAGCTCCTGATGGATGCCGGCCTGCCTGAAGGCGTGCTCAACGTCGTGCACGGCGACAAGGAAGCGGTCGACACCATCCTCGACCACCCCGACATCAAGGCGGTCTCCTTCGTCGGCTCGACCCCGATCGCCGAATATGTCTACCAGCGCGGCACCAAGGCCGGTAAGCGAATCCAGGCTCTCGGCGGCGCCAAGAACCACATGGTGGTGCTGCCCGATGCCGATCTCGACCAGGCCGCCGACGCGCTGATGGGCGCCGGCTACGGCTCGGCCGGCGAGCGCTGCATGGCGATCTCCGTCGCCGTGCCGGTGGGCGATAAGACCGCTGACGCGCTGATCGCCAAGCTCAAGCCACGCGTCGAAGCGCTCAAGATCGGCCCCGCGACCGACAAGGACGCCCAGATGGGCCCCATCGTCTCCAAGGTGCAGCGCGACAAGATCGTCGGCTACATCGATGCCGGCGTCGAAGCCGGTGCCGAACTGGTGGTCGATGGCCGTGGCTTTTCGCTGCAGGGCTACGAGAACGGCTTCTTTGTCGGCGGGACGCTGTTCGACCACGTGAAGCCGGACATGAAGATCTACCGCGAGGAGATCTTCGGGCCGGTGCTCTCGGTGGTGCGCGCCAAGACCTACCAGGAAGCCGTCGACCTCATCCACGGCCACGAGTACGCCAACGGCACGGCGATCTTTACGCGCGACGGCGACGCCGCCCGCGAGTTCGCCGACAAGATCGAAGTCGGCATGGTCGGCATCAACGTGCCGCTGCCGGTGCCGGTGGCCTACCACTCGTTCGGCGGCTGGAAGCGGTCGATTTTCGGTGACCACTCGATCTACGGACCCGAAGGCGTGCATTTCTACACCCGCCTCAAAACCGTGACGACGCGCTGGCCGGCCGGCATCAAAAACGGCGCCGAGTTCAGCTTCCCGAGCATGAAGTAAGAAGGACACGTGAATGGCAGCTCCCGGCGAAAATCTTCGGATCAATCCTGATCGCCTCTGGGGCTCCATTCATGAATTGGCCGAGATCGGCCCCGGCATTGCCGGCGGCTCCAATCGGCAGACGCTGACCGACGACGACGCCAAAGGCCGAGCGCTGTTCCAGAAATGGTGCGAGGCCGCCGGCATGAGCATGGGTGTCGACCAGATGGGCACCATGTTCGCCACCCGTCCGGGCACCGACCCGAATGCGCTGCCGGTTTATGTCGGCAGCCATCTCGACACCCAGCCGACCGGCGGCCGCTATGACGGCGTGCTGGGTGTGCTGGCCGGGCTCGAAGTGGTCCGTTCGATGAACGACCTGGGCATCAAGACCAAGCACCCGATCGTCGTCACCAACTGGACCAACGAGGAAGGCGCGCGATTTGCGCCGGCGATGATGGCTTCGGGCGTCTTCGCGGGCGTCCACACGCTCGACTATGCCTATGGCCGGAAGGACCAGGAGGGCAAAACCTTCGGGGACGAGCTCAAGCGCATCGGCTGGGTCGGCGACGAACCGGTCGGGCAGCGCAAGATGCACGCCTATCTCGAATATCACATCGAGCAGGGTCCGATCCTCGAAGCTGAGAACAAGCAGATCGGCGTGGTGACGCACGGTCAGGGCCTTTGGTGGCTCGAGTTCACCCTCACCGGCAAGGAAGCCCATACGGGCTCGACCCCGATGAACATGCGGGTCAATGCCGGCCTTGCCATGTCGCGCATCATCGAGATGGTGCAGACCGTGGCGATGGAAAACCAGCCCGGTGCCGTCGGCGGCGTGGGGCAGGTGAAATTCTCGCCCAACTCGCGCAACGTGCTGCCCGGCACGGTGGTGTTCACCATCGATATCCGCTCCCCCGATCAGGCCAAGCTCGACGGCATGCGGGCTCGCATCGAGGCCGAGGCGCCGAAGATCTGCGCAGCGCTGGGCGTGGGCTGCGCGGTGGAAGCTGTCGGGCACTTCGATCCCGTGGCGTTCGATCCGACGCTGGTCAAGCGCGTCCGCAACGCAGCTGAAAAGCTCGGCTACAGCCATATGGACATCATCTCGGGCGCCGGCCACGACGCCTGCTGGATGAACCGCATCACCCCCTCGGTGATGATCATGTGCCCCTGCGTCGGCGGCTTGAGCCACAACGAAGCCGAAGAAATCTCCAAAGACTGGGCCGGCGCCGGCTGCGACGTGTTGCTGCACGCGGTGCTGGAAACGGCGGAGATTGTGGGGTGATGATGGCGGGGGGCGGTTCGGATCACAGCGACGTTGCTCCCAGTCCGGGACGGGCAAGCGCTTCTCGTGCGCGAACCCTTCGACGGCGGGCCACCGATGCAGAGAACCGACTGTGGTACGCGTTCAAGAACCGCAGTTTCGACGGGCTGAAGTTTGCACGGCAGGTACCCGTAGGTCCTTATGTGGCTGACTTCGTTTGCCGAGAAAAAGGTCTCGTCATCGAACTGGATGGTGGTCAACATGCGACATCATCTGTGGACCAGAGGCGGACGGATTTCCTCTGTGCGCAGGGGTATTCGGTGCTCCGATTCTGGAACTCTGACGTTCTTTCCGATCGCGATGGTGTGCTCCTCTCAATCCGGTTGGTGATTGCGGGCACCCCCCCACCCGACCTTCGCTACGCTCCGGCCACCCTCTCCCCGACGGGGAGAGGAACCCGAGGGGCACACGCAGCGCGCGCGGCTTTGGCCGCAAGACTTTCAAATAATGCACCGCCTATTCCTCTCCCCGTCGGGGAGAGGGTGGCTCGGCCGAAGGCCGAGACGGGTGAGGGGCCTTCCAGCACAACGGGGAATGCGCAATGACCAGCAAGATCATCAAGAACGGCACCATCGTCACCGCCGATCTGACCTACAAGGCCGATATCCGCGTCGAGAACGGCACCATCACCGAGATCGGGCCGAACCTTTCGGGCGGCGAGACGCTGGATGCGAGTGGCTGTTACGTCATGCCCGGTGGCATCGATCCCCATACGCATCTCGAAATGCCGTTCATGGGCACCTACTCGGCCGATGACTTCGAGTCCGGTACGCGCGCGGCGCTCAGCGGCGGCACCACCATGGTGGTGGATTTTTGCCTGCCCTCGCCCAACCAATCGCTGCTCGATGCGCTCAAGATGTGGGACAACAAGACCGGCAAGGCGAGCGCCGACTATTCGTTCCACATGGCGATCACCTGGTGGGGCGAGCAGGTGTTCAACGAGATGGCCGATGTCGTTGATCGCGGCATCACCAGCTTCAAGCACTTCATGGCCTATAAGGGTGCCCTGATGGTCAATGACGACGAGATGTTCTCGTCGTTCACGCGCTGCGCCGAACTGGGCGCGCTGCCGCTGGTGCATGCCGAGAACGGTGACGTCGTCGCCTCCATGACCCAGAAGCTGCTCGATGCCGGCAACAATGGTCCGGAAGGCCACGCCTATTCCCGACCGCCGGAAGTCGAGGGCGAAGCCACCAATCGCGCCATCATGATCGCCGATATGGCGGGTGTGCCGGTTTACATCGTGCACACCTCCTGCGAGCAGGCGCACGAGGCCATCCGCCGCGCCCGGCAGAAGGGCATGCGCGTCTATGGCGAGCCGTTGGTCCAGCACCTGGTGCTCGACGAGTCCGAATATTTCAACCGCGACTGGGACTACGCGGCGCGCCGCGTCATGAGCCCGCCCTTCCGCAACAAGCAGCACCAGGACTCGCTCTGGGCCGGGTTGCAGTCGGGCTCGCTGCAGGTGGTGGCAACCGACCACTGCGCTTTCACCACGGCGCAAAAGCGCAACGGCATCGGCAACTTTGCCAAGATCCCGAATGGTACGGGTGGTCTCGAAGATCGTCTGCCCGTGCTCTGGACGCATGGCGTCAACACCGGTCGGTTGACCATGAATGAGTTCGTGGCTGTCACCTCGACCAACATCGCCAAGATCCTTGGCCTCTACCCCAAGAAGGGTGCGGTGCTGGTCGGCGCCGATGCCGATCTGGTGGTCTGGGATCCGAAGCGGAAAAAGACCATCAGTGCGAGCAAGCAGCAGTCGGCCATCGACTATAACGTCTTCGAAGGTTTCGAGGTCGAGGGCCTGCCGCGCTTCGTGCTGACCCGCGGCCATGTCGCGGTGACTGAGGACAAGCTCGATCCCCGCCAGGGCCACGGCCAGTTTGTGCCGCGCGAGCCGATGGGTCCGGTCAACCGGGCGCTGAGCCAGTGGAAAGAGATCACTGCGCCGCGCAAGGTTGAGCGCACCGGCATTCCGCAGAGCGGGGTGTGAGTTTGGCCGCCAGCGTCGTTTCCGCCAAAAATCTCGGCCTCACCTTTTCGACCAATGATGGCGACGTCATAGCCCTTTCCGATGTCAATCTCGAGATCGGCGCGGGCGAGTTCGTCTCCTTCATCGGGCCCTCCGGCTGCGGCAAGACCACCTTCCTCCGGGTCATTGCCGATCTCGAACAGCCGACCTCGGGCAGCATCACCGTCAACGGCACCTCGCCCAGCGATGCCCGGCTCAACCGCGCCTATGGCTATGTGTTCCAGGCGCCGGCGCTCTACCCCTGGCGCACCATCGAGCAGAACGTGGCGCTGCCGCTCGAGATCATGGGTCTCTCCGATCGGGCGGCGCGCATCCAGCGCACGCTCGAACTGGTGAACCTCACCGGGTTCGAGAAGAAGTTTCCCTGGCAGCTCTCGGGCGGCATGCAGCAACGCGCCTCGATTGCTCGAGCGCTGAGCTTTGACGCTGACCTGCTGCTGATGGACGAGCCGTTCGGCGCGCTCGACGAGATCGTGCGCGATCATCTCAACTCCGAATTGCTCAAGCTCTGGGCGCGGACGAAAAAGACCATCGCCTTTGTTACCCATTCGATCCCCGAGGCGGTCTATCTCAGCACCAAGATCGTGGTGATGAGCCCGCGGCCGGGACGGGTGACCGACATCATCGAATCCGACCTGCCGGCGGAGCGGCCGCTCGATATCCGCGAGACGCCCGAGTTCCTGCGTTTGGCTGCGCGGGTGCGCGACGCCTGCGCGCCGGCCACTCGTACGAGGAGTAGGGCGTGCGCCAGCTTCTCGACGGCAAGACCCTGCCCGTTCTCATCGTGCTCGCCGCGATCGTGCTCTTCTGGTACGCCGCCGCCATCTGGATGAACGCGCCCTGGCAGGACACGCTGAACAGTCGCGCCAACCTGACGAACGTGCCGTTCACCGATTTCGCGCTTTCGACATGGGCGCAGGCCAAACCCGTCCTGCCGTCGCCGCATCAGGTGTTCGCCGAAGTGTGGAACGCCACGATCGGCACCGACATCACCTCCAAGCGCTCGCTGGCCTACCATGCCGGCATCACGCTGGGCGGCACGCTGCTCGGCTTTGCCCTGGGGACATTGCTCGGCGTCGGGCTCGCGGTGATGATCGTCCACAACGATGCGTCCAACCGCTCGCTGATGCCCTGGATCATTGCCAGCCAGACCATCCCGATCCTTGCGATTGCGCCGATGGTGGTGGTCGGCCTCGGCGCGGTGGGGGTCACCGGGATGCTGCCCAAGGCGCTGATCTCGATGTATCTGAGCTTTTTCCCGGTGGTCGTCGGCATGGTCAAGGGCCTGCGGACGCCGGAGTCCATTCAGCTCGACCTGATGCGCACCTACAATGCCTCGCCCTGGCAGGTGTTCTCCAAGCTGCGCTGGCCCTCGGCTATCCCGTTCCTCTTTGCCTCGATGAAGGTTGGCATCGCCATCTCGCTGATCGGCGCGGTGGTGGGCGAGCTCTCCAACAATGCCGGTGGCGGGCTCGGCGTGCGGCTGCTGACCGGATCGTATAACGGCCAGACTGTGCAGATCTGGGCCGCGCTCTTTATTGCTGCCGGACTCGCTGCAGCGCTGGTGATTGCCGTCGGCTTTGCCGAGCGGCTCGCCAACGCCCGGATGGGGGCGCGGGCATGAGCCGGATCCAGACCCTTCTCGCCTGGATCTCGGGCATTCTGAGCGCCGTCGCGCTCGGCATGGCTCTCGCTAATGGCACCGCGCCATTGCTGTTTCAGTTCTTCCTTGTCCTCAGCACCGTCTCGCTGCTGCGCTTCCGCCGGCCGTTCCCCTTCTGGTTCGATGGCCTGCTGATGCTGATCGGCGCGATCGGACTGCTGTTGACGTTGCCGGTCTATGAGACCGCGCCGGCCTTCTTCTGGCTCGCGCTGGTCGCCTGGTGGGGGTTCGCCTGGCTTTTCGTGGAGCGGCTGTCGCAGGCCATCCGAGAAAAGCGCGTTTCCAGCCGGATATTCGGCCTCGTGATCCCGCTCGTTTTCGGGCTGGTGCTGCTCCTGATGTGGGAGTTCATCACCCGCGGCGCCAATGTGCCGATGGTGCTGCTGCCCGCGCCCAGCCAGATTTTCGATCGGCTGATCAACTCTCTCCCGACGCTCGCGGCGGATTTCCAGCAGACCTTCAAGGCAGTGCTGGCAGGCTATGCGATGGGCTGCGGCGCCGGCTTTCTCGTCGCGATCCTGGTTGACCGCTCTCCCTTCTTGAAACGTGGCCTGCTGCCGATCGGCAACTTCGCATCAGCGCTGCCGATCATTGGCATCGCGCCCATCATGGTGATGTGGTTCGGCTTTGACTGGCAGAGCAAGGCGGCGGTCGTCGTGGCGATGACCTTTTTCCCCATGCTGGTCAACACGGTGGCGGGCCTCAATGTCGCCAGCTCGATCGAGCGCGACCTGATGCGCACCTACGCGGCAGGCTATTGGCAGACGCTGTTCAAGCTGCGACTGCCCGCCGCAGCGCCCTTCATCTTCAATGCGCTCAAGATCAACTCGACTCTCGCCTTGATCGGCGCAATCGTAGCGGAGTTTTTCGGCACCCCCATTGTGGGAATGGGGTTCCGGATTTCGACCGAGGTCGGCAAGCTCAATATCGACCTCGTCTGGGCAGAGATCGCCGTAGCGGCGGTGGCGGGATCTGCCTTTTACGGCGTGGTGGCGCTCATCGAGCGGGCCATCACGTTCTGGCATCCGTCCGTCCGTGGTGGACGGGCATAACTGGGGTAGGGACGACGAACATGAAAAAGCTTCTATTGGCATTGGCAGCTGGCGCCATGGCGCTGACTGCAACGGCCGCGCTGGCTCAGGACAAGCTGACGCTGCAGCTCAAGTGGGTGACGCAGGCGCAATTCGCGGGCTATCTCGTGGCCAAGGCGAAGGGCTTCTATACCGAAGAGAACCTCGACGTCACCATCGTGCCGGGCGGCCCGAATATCGCTCCGCCGCAGGTAATTGCCGGCGGTGGCGCCGACATCATCGTCGAGTGGATGGGCGCCGCTGCTGCGGCCCGCGACAAGGGCGTTCCCCTGGTCAACATCGCTCAGCCGTTCAAGAAGTCCGGCCTGATGATGATCTGCCCCAAGGAAAGCGGCGTCACCTCTGTGGCCGACTTCAAGGGCAAGACCCTCGGCGTCTGGTTCTTCGGCAATGAATACCCGTTCTTTGCCTGGATGAACAAGGAAGGCCTCACGACTACCGAAGGCGGCGACGTTAAGGTTCTGCAGCAGAGCTTCGACATCCAGCCGATGATCCAGAAGCAGGCCGACTGCATTTCGGTCATGACCTACAACGAGTACGGCCAGGCGCTGGCTGCCGGCTATGGCCCGGATAACCTGACCATCTTCAACTACACCGAGATGGGCAACGACCTGCTCGAGGACGGCCTCTATGTCATGGAGGACACGCTCAAGGATCCGGCCAAGGTCGACGCCTACACCCGCTTCCTCAAGGCCTCGATGAAGGGCTGGCAGTACGCTCTGGACAATGCCGATGAGGCTGCCCAGATCGTCGTCGACAGCGACGACACCGGTGCTGCCGAGCTCTCGGCCCAGCGCTACATGGTGGGCGAAGTCTCCAAGCTCGTCGACGCCACGGACCCGGCGCTCAGCATGGCCGCCTATGAGCGCACCATCAAGGCGCTGGTCGACCAGAAGATCATCTCCAAGGCTCCGGAAGGCGCTTACACCACCGTCATCACCGACGCGCTGAAGTAAGCACACCGAACCACGGCAAAGGCGAAGGCGGGGGCGACCCCGCCTTTTCTTTTTGCCGCCAGATACGCAGAACGTGACGAAAGGTTCCGTCACGGACTGCTCAATATTTGGGCGTTCCGGCGGCAACCAAAAGTCCGTGCCGTAATTGTGTCGTGATCGAAACGCGTCACAGAAGGGCACATCCCATGAATGGCATCATCTATCTCGTCGGCCTCGTCGTCGTCGTCCTCGCCATCCTGTCGTTCTTCGGCCTGCGCTGAGCAGCCCTAACCCCGGAGAGCACAAGATGACATTTCCCTCCCAAACCGATGTCGTGGTTGGCGCCGTGCCGACCCAGACCGACGACCGCAGCTATGTCGATTGGCCGGCGATCGTTGCCGGCATCGCCCTCGCCTCGGCGATCTCGATCGTCCTCCTGGCCTTCGGCTCGGCCGTCGGGCTGAGCTTTACCAACTTCAACGCGGCCGATGACGTCCCCACCATCTGGATCGCCATTGCGGCGGCCAGCTGGCTGCTCTGGGTGCAGATATCGAGCTTCATGGCTGGCGGCTACATCACCGGTCGGCTGCGCAAGCGCCACGGCGATGCCAGCGAGCATGAAAGCGACGTGCGCGACGGCGCCCATGGCCTTTTGGTCTGGGCCGGTGCGCTGATCCTGGGGGCTATCATTGCTCTCGGCGGCCTCGGTGCTGCCGCGACCACGGTCGGCAATGTTGCCGGTGCCGTGACCAATGCGGCTTCCAACGTCGCCGGCGGTGCTGCAGAAGGCGCTGCAGCCAACCCGGATGCGTACTTCACCGACATGCTGTTCCGCCCCATGACCTCCGGGTCGGCCGCTCCGGCTGCTGACGTCGCTGCCGCTCCGGCTGCGCCTGCTGCCGATGCGACAGCGGCACCGGCTGCCCCAGCCGCGACGCCGATGGCGTCTACAACGTCTGCAGTTGCTGCTCCCGCAATGTCGGCTGACACCACTGCGGTGCGTGCCGAAGCTGGTCGCATCTTCCTCCAGAGCGCACTCAGCGGCGAACTGCCGGCCGATGACCGCACCTATCTGGCCCAGGCCGTGGCTGCCAATACCGGCATGACCCAGGCCGATGCCCGCGTCGACCAGGTCGTAGTCGCCATGGACGCTGCCAAAGCCAAAGCGGCCGAAGTCGCCGAGACGGCGCGCAAAATGACCGTGCTGGCCGCCTTCCTCACCGCCGCTTCGCTGCTGGTCAGCGCTGTCGGCGCCTACTGGGCGGCCCAGAAGGGCGGGAATCACCGCGACAAGAACGCTGACTTCTCGACCATCTTCCGCCGCTGGTAACCGGGCAAAAGGAGACGACCATGTTTCGTGGCATTGGACTGTGGCTGCTCGGCGTGCCGATCTGGCTGATCATCATCATCGTGTTCTTCATCCGCTAGGATGAAGCAGAGGGCGGGAGCAATCCCGCCCTTCTCTTATGCGGGACGTCGTCCACCGGCGTGTTGAGCAGCACGCTCGATGTCATCCCTGCGAAAGCAGGGATCCACGTATCCGCCAGCGCGGGCTGAAGAATGGACCCCTGCTTTCGCAGGGGTGACAGCTGGTGGATTTGGGCGGAGGCGGGCCTAGGCCGTCGCGCTCAGCGCTTCGAGGTCAAAGTCTGCGAGCGGGTCAGCATCATCGCCATCATCCCGATAGTCCGCCCCGATCAGCCCCATCAGGGCGTAGCGGTCCATCGGCCGGGCGATGAGGAAGCCCTGGGCTTCGGCATAGCCGAGCGCGTGCACGGCGCGCAGCTGTTCGGCGGTCTCGATGCCCTCGGCAGTCGCCGGAATGCCCAGCCATTGGCCGAGTTCGGCGAAGGCCCGCACCACGGCAGGCGCCGGGCCTGCCGCGTCGGCGAGGCGAATGAAATCGCCATCCACCTTGATGCGATCGAACGCGAAGGCCATCACGTCCTGGATGGACGATTGGCCGGCGCAGAAATCGTCGAGCGCCAGCTTGATCCCCATTGAGCGCAAGTGCTGCAGCTTTTCGAGATTGGCTTCGCCATCGGCGATAAACAGGGACTCTGTGAACTCAAGTTCCACCCGCTCGGCGGCGAGGCCGTGGGTCTCAAGCAGCGTCGGTAGCGTTGCCGCAAGGTCACCCTCGCGGAACTGCGCCGGCGAGATGTTGATCGCCACGCGATAGCGCTCAGGCCAATGCGCCGCTTCCGCCAGTGCGTGCTCCAGCACCCAGGCGCCGACGGGGACGATCTGACTCGTGGTTTCCGCCAGCGACATGAACTGCGCGCCACTGAGCTCGCCATGTTCGGGATGCATCCAGCGCAGCAGTGCTTCGAAGCCGACAATCGCCTGGCTCTGCATGCTGAGGATCGGCTGATAGACGAGGGTCAGCTCATCGCTCGCGATGGCACGGCGCAGCTCACTGTCGAGATCGTTAAACCGCGCCGGTTCGGGGTCGTCGACCGACTGTGCCTCGACCGGCTCCGGCATGTCGACGTCTTCCGAAGCCATCGGATCTATTTCTGCGTCCAGTCCCATGTCGTCGAGGTCGGTATCGAACGCAACATCGGCGGAGAGCGGGTCCTCGCCAGCGTCCTCGGCCAGATCCTCGGCCCAGGCCGCCAAGGGATCATCCCCCGATACTGCGGTCTCGACCTCGTCATCCATTGGCAGGTCGAACGCCATCGGGTCGTCGACGGACTCGGCCACTGCCGCGTCTTCGAGGCTAAACGGATTGTCGTCCGTCAGGTCCGGCATCTCGACCTCGACTTCGGCAGCCGCACTGATGTGGTCGTCGACGCCCATCGATGCGTCGATCTCATCGAGGCCTGCAAAGGCTGATGCGGCATCGTCGATCGCCGTATCGAGCGCCGTCTCCGCTTCCAGCGCCGCGCTTTCGACCAAGCGGTCTTCGGCGAGCAGCTCAGCACTGGTGGCGACGTCCACAAGCGCGTCACCATCGAGGACGCCGTCAATCGTGATGGCAGCGGCTTCGAGGTCAGGCAGATCGGCGGCGATGTCCAGATCATCGGACGCGCCGAAACCGGCCATCAGGTCGTCTTCGTCTCCGTCCTCGTCGGCTGCGGCAGTGTCGGCGTCTGCCGTTGCGAGTGTGGCGGCTAGATCATCGTCAGTTGCGAGCGTTTCCGGCAGCTCGACGGCGAGGTCCTCGGCCGCGGCTGTCTCTGGCAGCTCGAGCTCCGCTACAGACAGCTCGACAGCGACGTCTTCGGTCGGAAGCTCCGCGACGGGCTCATCATGGACGGCGACAGCTTCCGCTGCTGGACGGGCTGCCTCGACAACTGGCGCCTGCAGCGCCGCAGCGTTCTGGGTCCAGACAAAGCCGCCATCAGCCATCGGCCGGAAACCGACGGTGACAAGCTCGCCTGTCTGAAGCTGCTCGTCGCGGCTGACGCCATGCGCCCTCCGCGCCAGAGCCAGATGCTCGGTGATGAATTGTTCGGGGTCACCAACATGGGTACCGGCGGTGATTCGCGCTTCGAGTATGCGCTGCAGGCTGGTGCCCGTGCGGGCACAGCTCACTGGCAGGCTGTACTGGTTCAGAAACGCCAGGTTGCAGGTGATCAGCCGGTCGCGGCTATCGAACATGGCAAAGCCATGCGTGATGGCGTCGAGCGTCGCTTCCAGCCGCGCGGTCTGTCGGCGCAGCAGCCGCTGCGTGCGGCGCAGCTTGGCGGTCAGCAGGGCGGGGGTCTTTTCGCTGCCGGCTTCGACGTCGTCGACATCATCCGCATCGATCCGGTGGGTAGGCGGCGGGCACATGACGACAGCTCCGAAACCCAGCATTTGCGGGCGTTCCAGCGAGCAAGATTAGCCGCGTGCGGTAAAGATAGGGTTAGTCGGGGCTCCGCAGCATGCCGGCATAAACTCCGGGATCGGAGTTGGGGATCTCCAGCGCATTGAGTCGCTTCTGGTAAAACGCGACCGGGCCGGGATCGCCGATGACCGCGTAGCCATAGCCGGCTTCGCGCATGCCGCGCAGCGTGGCGCTGAGCAAGGCCTCGCCAATCCCCTGGCCGCGCGCCGCCTCGCCCACCCCGGTCGGGCCGAAAAAGCCTTTCGCTGTCGCATCATGGCAGGCAAAGCCGAGAAGCGCGCCGTCCTTGACGGCGACCCAGCAGGTCACCGGCAGGCTCGACAGCGCCACCGCGGCTTCGCTGGCCCAGTTCGGTCCGAATGTCGTTGCAATCCAGTCGAGCACGATGTGCCGCTCCGGCGGCAGCGCGCGACGCACCACCACCCCCGCCGCAGCGACTTTCGCATCCGCATCGAAGTGCGGCAGGTCGTAGAGGCGGACGAGCAGGTCGGACATCAGAGATTCTCGTGCGTACCGTAGAGATTGGGCATCAGCCCCACCAGCGCGGCAAAGCGGGTAAAATCCTTGCGCTCGGGGGCCGTCCAGCCGGTCTCGGCAATGGCCGAAAGGCGCGGGAACACCAGCCGGTCGAACACGGCGCGCTCGCTCATCGGCTCGGACCAAATGCAGGCCTGCACGCCCATCAGGTTGGCGGTCTCGGCGGCGCTCCAGCCGGCGGTCGGCGCGAACGCATAGGCGGTCTCGGGGGACGACCAGCCGGCCCAGGCTGCGCCGCATTCGTGCCAGTCCGGTCCATTGGCCATGTCGAGATAATAGGCCTGCCCGGGCGCCACGACGACCTGGTAGCCCTCGGCCGCGAGCCGCTGGCTCGATTCTACCTTGTGCCAGCCGACGAGATAGCAATTGTCCTTGTCGATGCCGCCGCCGAGCGCCGCTTCTTCCCACGCACCTGTGACCTTGCCCTGCGCGGTGAGGAATTCCTGCAGGCGCCGCAGGAACGCTGCCTGCAAAGGCGCGGCGCCTTCGACGCCGAGGTCCTTGCGCATGGCATTGGCCTTGGGCGAGCTGGCCCAGGCATCCACCGGCACTTCATCGGCGCGACATGGAAGAAGGCCGAGGGAAAGAGCTCGATCATTTCCCCGAAGATGGTCTCGACCACGTCGTAGACCGCGTCGACTGCGGGGTTGAGGCAGTTGTTCGGGAACGACTGGATCGAATAGTAGAGCCCGTTCTCGCCGGCATCCTTGAGCTGCGGCAGGGCCTGCAGCATGGCGTAGCAATGGCCGGGCACATCGATCTCGGGGACGATCTCGATGCCGAAATCCTCGCCCACCGCGACGATGTCGCGGATCGCATCCTTGGTGTAGTAGCCGCCGGTATTTTCCGGGCCCGAGCCGAGCAGCGGCGGGATATCGAGGCCATGGCCGCGGAAGGCGGCCTTTTCGACCAGCTCGGGATAGGCCTCGATCTCGATGCGCCAGGACTCGTCATCCGACAGGTGCCAATGGAAGACGTTGAGCTTGTTCCACGCCATGATGGCGAGGAACTGCTTGACCTCTTCGCTCGAATAGAACCGCCGCGCCACATCGAGATGGCAGCCGCGCCAGCGCATCTGTGGGCTGTCTTCGATGGTCCCTTCGGTCGGGAAGCTAAAGCTCTGCGGATGGAGCCGCGCGCCGCGCTGGATCTGCCCGAGCGTCACGAGCCCGTAGAAGAGCCCGGTATAGGCGCCCCCGGCGATCTCGGCGCCTTCGGTGGAAAAGGTGATGACATAGCCGTCTTCGGCAAGGTCGCGGTCAAAGCGGATATCAACCGGATAGCCGCCCTCTTCGTCGTCGCGGACGAGACCCTCGCCCGGAAACAGGAACTGTGTCAGCGCGGTGAAATTGTCTGCGACCGTTTCGGTCGCTTCGTTCTCCCCCATGATGGCAAGTCCGAGCGGCGGCGTGCGCCGGCCACCGACCTCGACCAGCTTGGGCCAGGGCACGATCGACACCGGCACCGGTGGCGCTTCGGGCACCGGCATGGCCATGGTGCCGCGCTTGCGCGTTGCGTCCGAGCCGGCAAGGCCGACGGGCCGCGTCAGCGCCGGGCGGATGTCGCCATCGGCGAGGATGACGAAGGCCGTGGTGGTGCCATCGGTCCAGTGGCGGATCGGGAAGTCCAGTTTGCCGATCTCGATCACCCAGCTGCCGCCGGGCGCCAGGGTGAAGTCGGCCGGCGCCGCGATCTCGCAATAGTTCGAGAGCCGCTGCACCATCCGGCCGCCGGTGATCGGGGAGTCCATGCTGACCGGCGCCGGCCCGGAAAAGCCCAGCGAAAAGCCGGAGACGGGCGTGTCGCCGTGATTGACCAGGGTCAGCGTGTAACGGCTGTCATCCTTGCTCCAGAGGCTCGTCAGCTCGAAGCCGTCATACCAATCAGCGACCATTTAGATACCACTCCCGTTCGGGCAAGAGGTCTAGTCGACTCTGCCGCGGGCTGCAACCGGGACCGTCTCAACCACGGTGTCGCCGGTGACGAGATTGACCACGTCGAAGAGGTTCGAAACCACGCAGACATGGTTTGGGATGATCTGCACCCGGTCGCCGACCCGCGGCGTATCGGACGGGGTCGCGAGTTCGATGACCCCGTGTTCCTCGTTGAGATATTTGAGGGTGATGTCGGTGCCCTTGATGAGGCCATAGCCTTCAAGATTGCCGATATCGTTCGAGAGCGTCTTCGAGCCTGAATCGAGCACGATGCGGTTGGCAGTCGGCCGGCTGACGACGGTAGCCAGCACTGTGAGCGCGCAGTCGTCGAACGACGCGGCACCGGCCGCCACCTGCATCCTGTCGTAGTAGATATAGGTGCCCGGGCGGCGCTCGGTGACGACGCTCTGGCCGCTGCGCCACATGTCGGGCGTGTTGCCGCTGGTGACCTTGGGCACGGCGATGCCGGCCTGGGTGAAGAGATCGATCGCCTCGCGCAGCCAGGACTCTGTGGCGTCGAGCTTGCCGCCCGGCGGATAGGTCATCAGCCCGCCAAAGCGAAGACCGGGTGAACCCTGGATCTGCCGCGCCAGGGCGAGCGCCTGCGCCGGCGTCTGCACGCCGCAGCGCTTGCTGCCGGTATCGCATTCGACCAGCACCGTGAGCGGCTTGCCGGTGCTGAAGGCCTGCGCATAACCCGCGACCGTATCGGGGCTATCGGCGGTGACCGCGATGGTCACCTTGTCGTTGAGCGCCTTGAGCCGGGCGAGCTTCGCCGCGCCCAGGATATTGTAGGGCAGGAAGAGATCGTCGAGCCCGGCTGCGGCCATCACTTCGGCTTCGCCGAGCTTTTGCACGGTGATGCCGCGCGCGCCCAACTCGAGCTGTCGCTTGGCAAAGCGCGGCAGCTTGTGCGTCTTGATATGCGGCCGCAGCGAATAGCCATTGGCGTCGGCATGCGCCTGCGCACGCTGCAGGTTCGCTTCGACCTTCTCGAGGTCGATCAGGATGCAGGGCGTTTCGAGGTCGGCAATTGTCCGGGCCAATTCAGTCTCCACTTATCCCCGTCGCCACGGGCCGCCTTACGCTTGGCGGAAGTTGATCACGGAGCAAACGACACGCCATGGATACGACGCCTCGGCTCAAGTTGCCTTACATCGCGCCGCAGCAGGCGCAAAAGCAAGTGACCTACAACGAGGCGATGCGGTCCCTCGACGTGCTGGTCCAGCCGGTGGTGAAATCGCGGACTCTGGCCACCCCGCCGGGATCGCCGACCGAAGGCGATGCCTATCTGGTGGCGAGCGGCCCGACCGGCGCCTGGGCCGGCAAGGCGGGCAAGATCGCCTGCTTCCTCGATGGCGCCTGGATGTTCCACACCCCGCTCGACGGCTGGCTGCTCTATGTCGAAGCCGACGCCGAGTTCGTCCGCCGTCAGGCCGGCGTCTGGAATGCCATTGGCGGCAGCTATTCCAAGCTGGGCGTCAACGCCACGCCGGACCTCAGCACCCGCCTGGCCGTTGCCGCCGATGCCAGCCGCTTTTCCCACGACGGCACCAGCCATCGGCTGAACATCGACAAGGCCGCCGCGGCAGATACGGCGAGCTTGCTGTTGCAGACCGCTGCCTCCGGCCGCGCCGAGATTGGCCTCGCCGGTGATGACGACCTCCGCATCAAGGTCTCGGCCGACGGCGCGACCTGGAAGGACGTGCTGCTCGCCGACCGCACCAGTGGCCTACTCACCCTGCCGGCCGGGCAGCTGAAGTTCCCGACCACGCAACTGCCCTCGTCCGATCCGACTACGCTCGATGACTATCGCGAGGGCACCTGGACGCCGGGGCTGACCTTCGGCGGCGCGTCCGTCGGCATCACCTATGGCGCCAGCAATGGCGGCCGCTACACGCGCATCGGCCGGCTCTGCGTGGCAACGTTCTGCCTGCAGCTGAGCAGCAAGGGGTCGTCGACAGGCTCCGCCGTGCTGACCGGGTTGCCCTTCTCGTCGATCAGCTCGGCGGTGCAGGGCATGATGCTCAGCGGCTGGGCCAATGGCATGTCGGCTATCGCCGGCGCCATCCAGGGAGCCGTGACCAGTGGCGCCGCAACGCTGGCGCTCTACGGCTCGGGCACCGGCGCCTCCTCGGCGCTCACCAACATCGCCTTCACCAACAGCTCGCAGCTGCAGGGGGTGATCATCTACGATGTGGCCTAGAGCAGCCGGGAGCGGGCGCGCAGCACGAAGCCGATGACCTCGGCCACCGCTTCGAAAAGCTCGACCGGGATCTCGTCGTCGATCTCCACCCCGCTCAGCGCCTTGGCGAGCATCGGGTTGGCCTCGATGAAGATGTCGTTCTCTTCGGCCAGCGCAATGATGCGTTCGGCAATGATACCGCGGCCCTTGGCGATGACGCGCGGCGCCTCGCGGCTGCCCTTCTCGTATTCGAGGGCGACGGCATACTTCTGCGGGTTGACGGGAGTGTCGCTCATCTGAGGCTGTCCATCAGGCGCGCGCCGGCCTGTCACGCGG
>JACDQI010000015.1 GCA_015657675.1 Devosia sp. | reverse complement strand
GAAGCTCTCGTACAAGAAGTACGACCCGGTGGTGCGCAAGCATGTCGAGTTCAAGGAAGCCAAGATCAAATAAGGTCTGGCCCCGAGCTTCGGAAATACAAAAACCCCGCGCTTACAAAGCGCGGGGTTTTCGTTTCTGCGTTCCCAAACGCATTCGGGCCACTTCGTGTGCGGTGAGTGCCCGGGAAAAAAGCGGCTGATCCGGAGCGGCATGTCGAAGAGGCCACTCTTGCCACTGCCGGATCAGCTCCCTACGGACCCAGGAGTTGCGGCGGACCTGAGAAAGCGTAGGGGTTTTCGGATTTCGCTGTCTGCGCCAGGGAGGCTCGGGCAGCGCCATCTCGTTGTCCGCAACCTATCGCAAGCCGTCAGCGACTCAAGCGCGAGGCGGAAACGTAATGAACTGGTAACCTTACTGTGTCGGGTTTTACCGATCGGGCTGCAATGCCCGATCCGTGGCGCCTAGGCGGCGTCGAACACCACGCGGTTGCGGCCCTCGCGCTTGGCGCGATAGAGGGCGACGTCGGCGCGCTTCAAGATGATCTCGGGCGTGTCGGTCTGGGTCTCGTTGAGCGCTAGACCAACCGACACGGTGATTGGCAGCGGCGCCCGGCCGCCGGCCATTTCAAACGCCCGCTCGGCAACTGCCGTGCGCACGCGTTCGGCAACGTTCTGGGCCTGACGGAAGTCGGTATCGGGCATCAGCACGACGAACTCCTCGCCACCGAACCGGCAGGCGAGATCGACGCCGCGGATGTTGCGACGCAGGCGCACCGCGAACTCGCGCAACACCGCATCGCCGATATCGTGGCCATGGGTGTCGTTGACCGACTTGAAGAAATCCATGTCGATCAGCATCACCGCCATGTCGCGGTTCTGCTCGCGTGCCCGCTCCAGCATCAGCGACAGGTGGCGGTCGAAATAGCGGCGGTTGTAGAGGCCGGTCAGTTCATCGGTAACCGCCAGCGCCAGCGTATTGGTGACGCTCTGGCGCAGTTCCACCGCGTAGCGTTGGCGGCGGATCTGGGTGCGCACACGAGCCGAGAGTTCGTTTCGCTCCACCGGCCGCATGATGAAGTCGTTGACCCCGAGGTCGAGCCCGCGCACGACGCGCGGCCGGTCGGCCTCGTCGGCGATCAGGATGATCGGCAGCGTCCGGCTGAGTTCCCCGGTCCGCATCTGCGAACAGACGCGTAGCGGGTCAAAATCGGTCAGCGCCATCGATACAAGCGCCAGTTCGTAATTGCCTTCGGCGACGGCCAGCGCGGCGTCTGCCGGGTTGGCGAGCACGTCGACATGATTGGCCGGCGACAGATAACCACGAATGCGCTCGGCGTGGCGCTGGTCGGTATCGACCAAGAGGATGCGGCCGCCTTCGGAATTGATCGAGTCCATGGCGCGCATGGCATCCTCGATGGCAATCTCCTGGCCGGTCTTGGCGCGGGCGCGCAACTCGTCGGTCAGGGCCTTGAGGCGCACCAGGCTCTTGACGCGCGCCATCAGCTGGATGTCGTCGACCGGCTTGGTGAGAAAATCGTCGGCGCCCACTTCGAGGCCGCGCACGCGGTCGGAAGGCTGGTCGAGGGCGGTAATCATCAGGACCGGAATGTGACCGGTCTTCTGGCTGGACTTCAACCGCTGGCAGACTTCGAAGCCGTCCATCTCGGGCATCATCACATCGAGCAGTACGATGTCGATGTCTTCGCTGTCGCAGATGGCAAGCGCTTCGCGACCCGACGAGGCGGTTCGGACGTCAAAATACTCCGCGGTCAGGCGCGCCTCGAGCAGGCGCACATTCGTCGGAATATCATCAACGATCAGCACACGTGCCGTCACGGGTCCGCAGCTCCACGATGTCTTTGGGAAAATGCCCGAAAGTCAGCTAATTAGCTGGTCCAATGTAGCGGGCAATCGTTTCCAAAAAGTGAGGCACGGAGATGGGTTTGGAAATGTAACCCTCGCAGCCGCCCTGCAGAATCCGTTCCTCGTCGCCCTTCATCGCAAAGGCAGTGACCGCGATGACTGGAATGGAAGCCAGATCGTCGTCTTCCTTCAGCCACTTCGTGACCACCAGGCCCGAGACTTCTGGCAACTGGATATCCATCAGAATCAGGTCAGGATGGTGCGCCCGGGCAAGGCCCAGCGCTTCCATACCATTGCGCGTCTGGATGATGTTGTAACCGCGGGATTCAAGCAGGTCGTTGAAGAGCTTCATGTTAAGCTCGTTGTCTTCAACGATCATGACGGTCTTTGGCATATGACCTTCTGTTTCCGCTGCGGGTTCAAGGCCCCGAAGCCCCTGTGTTCTGCCCCATTGCTGCAGTAACATCAATGCATTTCCAAACCACAAACGAGCCCGCCTTGGCCAATCTCAAGCCTGATCCGCTGACCCCGAAACTGTTGGCCGACCTCTGTCTCGCCCACCTGGCGGAAAACCCCGAGCAGCTCGGCGAATTCATGGTGCAGACGGGCTACTCGCCGGATGCCTTGCGGAAGGCAGTCGGCGGCGATGGGCTGGCACGCGGTCTGGTTGACTACTTTGCCCAGAACGAACCGCTGCTGCTGACGCTCTGCGCCAACAATTCCCTGTCGCCGGACAGTTTCATGCGGGTCTGGGCCAAGCTCAACCCGGCCGGGTGACGAGCCGAATCGTGCTGGAAACGCTCTGCCGCAACTGCTTTGCCACCGGGACGGCCCGCACGGCGCCCGAGCGCTGCAGTGCCTGCGGCTCGCCGCGCGTGCTGGCCCACGCCGAGCTCTTCTCGCTATCGATGGCACATGTGGACTGCGACGCCTTTTACGCCTCGGTCGAAAAACGCGACAATCCGGCGCTTGCCGACAAGCCCTTGATTATCGGCGGTGGCGTCCGCGGCGTCGTCTCGACCTGCTGCTACATCGCCCGGCAGTCGGGCGTGCGATCGGCGATGCCGATGTTCACGGCCAACCGGCTCTGCCCGAACGCGGTGGTGATCAAGCCGAACATGGCCAAGTATGTCGCTGTTTCGCGGCAGATTCGCGCCATCATGGATTCCCTGACCCCTCTGGTCGAGCCGCTCTCGATCGACGAGGCCTTCCTCGACCTTTCCGGCACCGAGACCCTGCACAAGGCGCCGCCGGCCGTCACGCTGGCGCGCTTTGCCAAACGGGTCGAAGACGAGATCGGCGTCACCATCTCGGTCGGCCTTAGCCACAACAAGTTCCTCGCCAAGACCGCCTCCGACCTCGACAAACCGCGCGGATTTGCCGTCATCGGTCGCGAGGAGACATTGAGCTTTCTCGCCATGCAGCCGGTGTCGCTGATCTATGGCGTGGGCAAGGTGTTTGCCGAAACCCTGCACCGCGACGGCTTTGATACCATCGGCCAGCTTCAGGAAACCGCCCCCGAGGACCTGATGCGGCGCTACGGCGACGCCGGTGCCCGGCTCGCCCGACTGGCGCGAGGCGAGGACTCGCGCAAGGTCAGTGCCGATTCGGAAATGAAGTCGGTTTCCGCCGAAACCACATTCAACACGGACCTCTCGGACTTCGAGCAACTCTCGACCGAACTGCTGGCGCTCAGCGAACGGCTTTCAGCTCGGCTCAAGGCCAAGGGCCTCGTGGGCGACACGGTGACGCTCAAGCTCAAATCGGCCGGATTTCGCTTGCGAACGCGCGCCCGCCATCTGATGATCCCAACGCAACTCGCCAATGTGCTCTACGAGACCGGCCTCCTACTTCTCGCCCGCGAGGTCGACGGGACCGCGTTTCGCCTGATTGGCATTGGCGTTTCGGGCGTCACTGAGGCACAAGGCGAGGATCCGGTAGATCTGCTTGAGCCGCAGATCGCCCGGAAGGCGGCAGCGGAGCGGGCCATGGATCGGGTGCGCACCGCTTCGGGCAGGACGCGGTGATCCGCGGCAAGCTCTATGACCGGGTCAAGGCCCGGTCCGCCCAG
>JACDQI010000157.1 GCA_015657675.1 Devosia sp. | reverse complement strand
GCAGCAGAGAGGGGTATACCGAACTACCGACGATTCACTGTCCTCTCACCCACACCGGTGTCACCCCAGCGAAAGGCTGGGGTCCATGTTGCCGCTTGCGCAAGGGGAGGGGTGGATCCCTGCTTTCGCAGGGATGACAGCCGTGTTTGGGTAAGCGCCGGGTGCCATCCCACAAGGGGGGCATCAGCGGCTGGGGCACAAACATCGCCACATCCTCAATCTGCACCTCCCCCTTGATGGGGGAGGTTGGGAGGGGGTGGGCAGAGCCGCGGGCGTCCCCGTCACCCCACCCGCTTGCTCAGATACACCACCGTCCCATCCCCGAACGGCTCCTCGCGGTCCTCGACATAGCCGACCGACGCATAAAGCCGCCGGTTGGCCACCATCTTCCCATTGGTCAGCAGCCGGATCTCGGAAACCCCTGCCGCCTGCGCCAGCCCCTCCGCATGCGCCAGCAGCACCCGCCCCAGCCCCTGGCCCTGTCGCTCCGGCAGCACGGCAATGTTCTCCACCCAGAGATGTCCGTCGCGCAGCTCGGTCTCGATCAGCGCCACCAGCTGCCCCAGAACCTCGACTAGATCGAACCGGTGCAACCGCACAGCCGCGTCGTAGTCCGCCAGCATCGGCCGCGGCTCGCGCCCGATCACCGGCACCCATTTGGCATAGGCCGCCCGTACCAAGGCGCGGATCGCACCTGCCTCATCGATCCGCGCTTGCCGGATGCTGATCCCGTCCATCAACAAAACCCCAAAAAGCAAAAGGCGGGCACTTGGCCCGCCTTGCATCACCGTCGAACTGGGACAAAGGCTCAGTTCAGTCGGTCGCCCACATCCTTGATTGCCTGGGCGACAAGTGCGTCGCCCTTTTCGGCCATCTGCTGGGTGAGCAGCACGCGGGCGGCTTCCACCGCCAGGTCCGCAGAGCGGCTTCGCACTTCGGACACGGCCTGGGCTTCCGCCTGGGCAATCTTGTCTTCCACCGACTTGGTCCGGCGCACGATCATGGCTTCCAGCGATGCCTTGGCGTCTGCGGTGAGCCGGAAGGCTTCCTCGCGGGCCGCCGCGACGATGTCCTCGGCTTCCTTCTCGGCGTTTTCGCGCCGGGTCTGGTAGTCGGCGAGGAGGGCCTTGGCTTCGGCGCGCAGCGCCTCGGCTTCGGCCAGTTCCTTCTCGATCTGGGCGATGCGCCCGTCGATCGCCTTGGTCACCATCTTGGGCACACCGAAATAGACGATGATGCCGATAAAGATCAGCAGGCCGATAATGGCCCAGATCGTCGCGCCTGTGCTGGCGTCAAATCCAAAGCTCACGATGCCATCTCCTTGACGGCGGTCGCCACGGCGCTCTTGGCTTGCGCCGCGGTCACCTTGTTCGACAGCTTTTCGACCAGCGCAGCCGCGGCTTCCGCTGCAATGCCGTCGACATTGCCCAGGGCAGCCTGCTTGGTCGCGAGAATGCGGGCCTCGGCATCTGCAACGCGCTTGCCCAGGTCAGCCTCCACATCGGCCCGCTTGCCATCGATATCGGCCTTGATCGAGGCACGCGTCTCTTCGGCAATCTTGTGGGCGTTGGTCCGGGCATCGGCCAAAGCCTGCTCGTAGGCTTGTGCTGCCCGTTCGGTTTCCTGACGGAGCCGCTCGGCCTCCTTCAGGTCACCCTCGATCCGTACCCGACGGCTTTCGAGGATCGAACCGATGCGCGGCAGCGCGACACGGCTCATGATCAGGTAAAGAGCGCCAAAGGTTAGCGCCAGCCAGAGCAACTGGCCGCCGAAATAGGTCGGGTCGAACGGCGGAAAGGCCGAGTGAGCCTCGGTCCCGGCATGCGTTTCGGTGCCGTGAGCGGCAGCGGCCGCCCCTGTGGCGTCCGTAGCGTGGCCTTCGGCCGGCGTCAGGACTTCACCTTGCTGCAGCACGTCGGCATTGGCTGCCGGTGCCTCGTTGGTCTGCTGGGTTGAACCCGCCATGTCTTTACCTTTTGACACTAGTTGAGCCCCGGATCGACAATCCGGGGCCCTGATCGGTCACTGCAGGCGCGTCTGAAAAATCAGACAACAAACAGCAGCAGCAGGGCGACGAGGAACGAGAAGATGCCCAGAGCTTCCGTCACGGCGAAGCCGAAGATCAGGTTGCTGAACTGGCTCGACGCAGCAGCCGGATTGCGCAGGCGCCCGACAGGAAGTTCGAGAAGATGTTGGCAACGCCGATGGCGGCGCCAGCCATACCGAAACAGGCAAGACCCGCACCGATGTACTTTGCGGCTTCAGCTTCCATTTTCTTAGTCTCCTTGGCAGCGAATCTGCTGCGGGTTGTTGGCCGGACGGTCACCGTGACCGCCGACGATGGGAAATCAGTGTCCGGGATGGATCGCGTCGTTGAGATACATCGAGGTCAGCAGGGCAAACACATAGGCCTGCAAGACCGCCACCAGGAATTCGAGTGCCGTGATACCAACTGTGAGAGCCAGCGGGAGCACAGCGCCGAGCCAGCCCAGAAAGCCGAGGCCGCTCATGCTCACCACAAAGCCGGCAAAAACCTTGAGCGTTATGTGGCCTGCCAGCACGTTCGCGAACAGTCGCACGCTGAGCGAAATCGGCCGCGACAGGAACGAGATCACTTCGATCACGGCAACCAGCGGCAGGATGTAGCCCGGCACGCCGCTGGGCACGAACAGCTTGAGGAACTTCGGCCCATTTTTCACAAAGCCGTAGACCACCACGGTGACGAACACGAGCATCGCCAGCGCGAACGTCACGATGATGTGGCTGGTGACGGTGAAGAACACCGGGATCATGCCGAACAGGTTCGCCACGAGGATGAACATGAACAGCGAGAACACGAACGGGAAGAACTTCATGCCTTCCTTGCCCGATGAGTTGGTCACCATCCTGGCAACAAACTCGTAGAGCATCTCGGAAACCACCTGGAACCGGTTCGGCACCATGGCACGGCGACTGGTCGACAGGATCAGATAAGTCGCGATCAAGCCCGTGGTCAGGAGCATGAACAGCGCTGAATTGGTCACGCCAAGCCCGGTGTCACCAAAGGGCAGGATATCTTTGATCTCAAACTGGTGGATCGGGTCGACTACATTCGGATCGGCCAACTATGACACCCTCAGGCTGGAGCCTACTTATCAATATCGCCCTGCGCCTGATCAGCGCCGGTCGGCAGCGAAGCTGCCTTGTTCATCTGCGCTGCAGAGCGCACCACATTGAGCACGCCAGCAACAAATCCTAGCATCAACATCACCAGTGACAGCCAAGGGGCTGTCCCCAGCCACTGGTCGAGCAGGAAACCCATTCCCGCGCCCACCAGCACCGCTGCGACAAATTCCGACCCAAGCCGCAACCCGCGGCTCATTCCGGACATGTCCTTCTCGAAGTTTCCTTCGGACGAATTCTGCCCGACCTTTTTGGCATCCTGCGCACGTCGAATGCGTGCTGCAAGGTCCGAGGTCAATCCCTTGGCCTTGCCAGTATCTCCGGCACGCTTCGCATCATGCGGTTCAACCATCCCGCTTCCTCGCCACGCACCGGGCCATACACTTACGGAGCCCTTAAAGTCGCGCGCACCATAGTGTTGCCCCCTTGCACTGTCAAGACTGTGAAATGTAATCTAAGCTGTTGATATGAAAGGGGAATTATCCGCCGGAAGCGGGTGTGACATTGAGTCATGCACTTGTCGCAGGGATTCCCCTTCGCCCCTCCTGTCACCGGCCCCTCCCAATCCCCCCTGCGCAGCGGGGGAGGGACCACGCGCCAGCGTGGTGGAGGGGGCGCACGCGTCCGTCACCCGAGGCTAGCTCGCCTCGCGCACCACTTCGCGTGCCGTGGACAGATCCACCGACACCAGCTGGCTCACGCCGCGTTCGGCCATGGTGACGCCGAACAGCCGGTCGACCCGGCTCATGGTGATCGGGTTGTGGGTAATCACCAGGAACCGCGTCTCGGTGCGCTGGCGCATCATGTCGAGCAGGTTGCAGAAGCGCTCGACATTGGCGTCGTCGAGAGGCGCGTCGACTTCGTCGAGCACGCAGATGCGCCGATTGGTGAGGAACACCGCAAAAGATGAGAACT